>JBALXR010000028.1:0-30830 GCA_036960525.1 Marinobacter sp. | reverse complement strand
GGTAGAAACCGAAGATCTGTGGCAGATTCCCGGTGATAATGAAAACGAACCCTCTACGTCGCTGGTCCGTTTGATGTCGGAGCGTCGAGTGCGTGAATCCCTCAGCCTGTTACCGGAAGAACAGACGACAGTTATTGCTAAGGTGTACATGGAAAACAAGTCTCATCAGATGGTTGCTGACGAGCTGCAAATACCCTTGGGAACAGTAAAAAGCCGGGTTCGTCTGGCGCTCAACAAACTGAAAGTGATTTTGCAGGATCAAAACCAATGACACGGCATCACCCCGAAAGCACGAGCCTGATGGAATTCAGCGCGGGTACATTGTCTGACCCTCACGCCCTTTGCATACGGCTGCACCTTGAGAAGTGTGCACTTTGCCGTAGCCGAGTAGATACCCTGGAAAGTTTGGGTGCAGTGATGTTGGAACAACAACCCCTGACTGAAAGCTCTGAACCGGCCGCCTCAACCTTCGATGCGATTCTTTCTCGTATAGACAGCGACACAGCGCCCGTAAGTGTTCCTCAGAAACGCCAAGACCTTGTGAGAAAACTGCTGGGTTGCGATATCAACGACCTTCCGTGGAAACGTCAGCTGGGCGATGTCAGTATACTTGACGTAACAGATCGCTTTCCCGGACAGAAAGAGCGTGTGGTATTGCAAAAATTGTCATCCGGAGGCAAAGCACCTGCCCACACCCACCAAGGAACAGAGACCACGATCGTCTTGCAGGGCGCCTTCTCTGACCAAAATGGTATTTTTAATCAATGGGATTTTGCAGTGCTGGACTACAACGACAATCACCGCCCGGTGGCTGTTGGTTACGAAGACTGCATCACGTTATCGGTGCTTAGCGCACCGATAAGATTAACGGGTACCTTTACCCGACTGCTCAACCCTTTCATGGGTTGAGCAGGGTTCCGAACTAGTCAGACAAGACATTAGCAGCACATTGCTTTTACCAAGGCAGTGTGCTGCCGTCCCACGACAAGAAGCTGCCATTCGCTGATTCGTCAATATGGTCAATTACTGCCAACAGGTTAGCCGCAGTTTCATCCGCATCGTGAACTTCCAGGTTAGCCAGCGATTGTGAAAAAGGCTCACTCAACGCTGAGCGAGTTGTACCCGGATGTAAGGCGATACAAGTCACTGACGACATGCGTCTGGGTAATTCCACAGACAGCGTCTTTACCAGCATATTCAGTGCCGCTTTGGAACTACGATAGGCATACCACCCCCCCAAGCGGTTGTCGCCGATGCCCCCTACCTTGGCGGAAATCGCCACAACACGTTTTGAGCGTTTATGCCGTAGCCAAGGCAATAACGTCTGCACCAGCAATCCGAATCCACTGGCGTTCACCGCCATAGCCCGCGCCAGGGCGCTGGCCTGCAAATCTTCCAGGCGCTTCTCTGGTTTCATATCCGCTCCGTGCAGTATGCCCGCAGCGTAAATAATCATATCCAGCCCTTCTGCCTTTGGTAGCACAGCGGCCAGCTCCGCGGCAACCTGTTCCAGTGCCTCTGGTTTTTCTGCGTCCCAGGCCAATACCTGATGTCGCTCGCGTAAAAATGCCGGAGCTTTTTCCGGCTGCCGGCACAGGCCAATAATCTCAACATCGGCGCGAGCCATGAGCCTTTCGGCCAGGGCTGCGCCAATGGCGCCAGACACACCCGCAATCAAAATCCGCATAGTGCTCACCAGGGTCAGTTTAAAAGGATTGTGCACGACTGTGTGTTGCCATGAAGAGCTTAGCCGCACCTCTCGCAGTAACGTTACGCCCGCCAAAGCTCAAAGGGTCAACATTTCGCGACATTGAATCATTATTTGAGCTTTTTTGTATCGGCCAACGCTGGGTTACAATAGCGGCCGCAAGTCCATTGGAGAGATTATGAACCCCGACGATTACGCCTTTCGCTTTGGCGGCATTGAGCGCCTTTACGGACGCGTTGCGCTTGATGCCTTTCGCCAGGCCCACATTGCCATTGTTGGTCTTGGAGGCGTGGGTTCCTGGGCGGCGGAAGCTTTGGCGCGCAGCGGTATAGGCACGCTTACGCTGATTGATATGGATGATATCTGTGTATCCAACACCAACCGGCAGCTGCACGCGCTCAGTGGCCAGTATGGTAAAACCAAAACCGAGGCTATGGCCGAGCGCTTGCGGGCCATCAATCCTACAGCAGATATTCGCACCCAGTTTGCGTTCATTACGATTGATAACATCCCGCAGCGGATAACCGCCGACATCACCGGTGTGATCGATGCAATCGACAGCGTGAAACCAAAAGCCGCTTTACTGGCCTACTGCCAGCGCAACAAGTTGCCGATTGTGTGTGCAGGGGGCGCCGGAGGGCAAATGGACCCAACCCAGATTCGTGTTGCCGATTTAAGCAAAACCACACAGGACCCGCTGCTGGCCAAAGTGCGCAACCTACTGCGTCGACAGTACGGTTTTTCCCGCAATCCACAGCGGCGTTTCGGCATAGAAGCCGTATACTCGCTGGAACAGCTGACGTATCCCGCCGCCGACGGTAAAACCTGCCTGCAAAAACCGGTTAACGCAGGCCCGGTTCGACTAGATTGCGCCACCGGTTTTGGCGCCGCCAGCCCGGTGACTGCCAGCTTCGGTTTTTTTGCGGCCTCACGGCTACTTAACAAAATCGCACAACGCGCCCAACCCTAATTCACGGAACCGACTTTTATGGTCGTAAGCACTGTTTTGCTGCTCGCTTCTATCGGTGTGCTATCACTGTTTTGCCAATGGCTGGCCTGGCGCGTACGTATGCCGGCCATACTGTTTTTGCTGGCCGGCGGTATTGCGTCGGGCCCGGTGCTGGGCTACTTGAATCCCGAAGATGTGTTCGGCGACCTGCTTTTTCCCATGGTGTCACTGGCTGTGGCCATCATCCTGTTTGAAGGTAGCCTGACGCTGCGCTTTGCCGAAATTCGCGGCCACGGCAAAATGGTTCGCAATTTACTCCCAATTGGCGCGATTGTTACTGGCACCATCGGCACGTTGTCGGCGCACTATATTCTGGGCATTTCCTGGGAAATCGCCCTGCTGTTTGGTGCTATATCCATTGTTACCGGCCCTACTGTAATTGCGCCGCTGCTGCGCTCGGTCAGACCCAGCTCGAAACTCGCCAATATTCTGCAGTGGGAAGGCATTATTATTGACCCCATTGGCGCCCTGCTGGCAGTACTGGTATTCGAAGGCATTGTGTCCTGGGGTCAGGGCAATGTGTTTGGCCACTCCCTGTATATTTTTGCCAAAACCATTGCGGTAGGCACTTTTTTAGGTGCGGCCGCAGGCTACCTGAACGGTCAGGTGCTGCGTAAACACTGGATACCCCAATACCTTCACAATGCCGGCACGCTGACCTTCATGCTAGGCGTATATGCACTGTCGAACGAACTGGCTCATGAATCCGGCCTGCTGACAGTGACCATCATGGGTATCTGGATGGCGAATATGAAGCAGGTGCCTGTCGACAGCATTCTGGAGTTCAAGGAATCCCTGAGCGTACTGCTGATTTCTGCACTGTTTATCATTCTGGCGGCGCGCATCGAATTTTCTGCCATCGCTGATTTGGGCTGGGGCCTGGCTTGGGTATTGGCCATATTGATGCTGATAGCGCGGCCTCTGAGCATTTTTCTATCGGCTATTGGTACCAGCCTGAACTGGCGCGAAAAACTGTTCTTAAGCTGGATAGCCCCGCGGGGCATTGTTGCCGCGGCGGTGTCTGCACTGTTCGCCTTCCAACTGCAAAAAGTGGGCTATGATGGCGCGGGTGCTCTGGTACCGCTGGTGTTCATGTTGATTATTGCCACCGTAACCATTCAGAGCCTAACCGCTCGGCCGCTGGCAAACCTGCTGAATGTGGCGGAACCGTCGGAGTTCGGTTTCCTGATTCTGGGGGCCAACCCGGTAGCGCGAATGATTGGCCTTACCTTGAAAAAACACGAGGTGCCGGTGGTGCTTGCGGACACCAACTGGGAGAACGTGCGCCAGGCGCGAATGGAGAATCTGCAGGTGTACTTTGGTAACCCGGTGTCTGAGCACGCGTCTAACCAGCTGGATTTGACCGGAGTTGGCAACCTGTTGGTGATTTCACCCTACAAACACATGAACTCCCTGGCCACCTATCACTTTCTGGACTGGTTTGGTGACAACAGCGTATACAGCCTGGCAGAAGGCGATCAGGACCAAAAAGCACGTCATCAAACAGCCGAAAAAATCCAACAGACACGCGGCCTTTTCAACGGCGTCAGCTACGCTAAACTGGCCAGTCTGGTAAGCCAGGGCTACTCGGTAAAAACCACCGAGCTTAGCGACGAGTTCAGCTATCAAAACTTTTTGGACAAGTACCAAAGCCAGGCTCTGGTACTGTTTATGTTTGATGGTAAAGGCCGCATTACGCCAGTGAAATCCATGGACAAACTCAAGCCCGATGAAGATTCCACTCTAATCAGCTTGGTTCCAGCCCGCGCACCGAAAGAGCGCAAGGAGCGCAAAGACCGTGATAACGCCGAAGGTAACGGAACCAACGGCGCAAAATAAACAATCAGCCGCGGCAGTCCAGTACCAACTTGCCGCAAACATGGCCGCCTTCAAGCAACTCGTGGGCGGCCGCTACCTCTGCCAGTGAAAACACAGTTTCGATATGAACGGTGACATCGCCGTCTTCAATCAGCTCGGCAATTTCCTCAAGATGAAACACATCCGGTCGCACCGTCATGCCGTGAGCTCTCAGGCCCATAGCTTCGGCGGCACAGATAATCACATCTGCGGTCACAGTGGGCACCGTTACCAGCACACCTTTTTCACCCAGACAGTTTAACGAGCGCCGGCCAGCATCGCTGCCCACCAAGTCCAATACCACGTCTAGGCCAAAACATTCCTGAGCGACGTCGGTGGTGGTGTAATCGATGATTTCGTGCACACCCAAACGGTCTAGAAAATCGTGATGGCCCTTTGAGGCGGTCGCAATAACGTGGGCGCCTTGAGTCAGGGCAAATTGCACGGCCAAGTGCCCGACACCGCCGGCACCGGCGTGAATCAGAATTTTTTGCCCGGCCTGCAGATCAGCCACCTCGAATAACGCCTGCCAGGCAGTCAGCGCCGCCAGAGGCAAGGCCCCGGCAGTCACCAAGTCCAGATTTTCCGGCACAATGGCCAGTTCATCAGCCTGGGCCAGCGCGTAGCTGGCATAGCTGCCGCCCGTAAGTGCAAAACCTACCAGGCCCATCACCCGATCCCCGGGTGCCAAGGTCGTCACATTATCGCCTACGCTGACAACTTCGCCGGCCAGATCATAGCCTGGCGTCCACGGCAGCAGCTCTTGTTCGCTCAACTGCTTGGCTACAAAGCCCAAACCTTTGCGGGTTTTCCAGTCAATCGGGTTCAGCCCGGCGCCGTGGACCTTGATCAGCACCTGGCCCGCCTGGGGCTCAGGCACTGGAGCATTAACAAGCTGCAAAACATCACGGTCACCAAACTCTTCGTAAACTACTTTTCGCATGCTGGTGTTAACGGTGTCTTCCATGGAGCGCTCCGGCAAGGGTGGGGTCAATCAACGTTCTGCAGAGATAACAGTAAGCTCTGCACGTTTCAAGTGTATCAGATGAGGCAGTGGTGTCCCTTGATTCAAGACACCACTTTCAGCTTTCAGCTGATTCAATCGTCGATGGCAAAAAAGTCCACACACAAGGTGGCAAAGGTGTCCGGTTTTTCGGCGTGCAACCAATGGCCTGTGCCTTCAATCACCTTTACGCTGGCATCGGGAAACAGCTGCAAGATGATTTCTTTATGCTTGCTTTGTAAATACGCCGAATCTGCACCTTTAATGAACAGCACCGGCCCTTCGAACGGGCCTTCACCATGCGGAGCATCGGTGAGCTCTGAATAACAACGCTCGATTGTCGCCAGGTTCAGCAACCAGCGAAAGACCGGCCCGCCTTCAATCGCTTGCTCCTTCGGAATCCGCTCCAGGTTTTTCAGCAAAAATTGGCGAACGCCGGCGTCGGCCACAAAGTCTGCCAGCTGCCGGTCTGCTTCGGTGCGCGAGTTTACCGCGCTAAAATCCATGGCTTTAAGGCCTTCAAGAATGGCATCGTGGCGCGGTTTGTAAGCGACTGGTGAAATATCGGCAACAATCACCCGGTCAACTCGATCTGGCGCCAGTAATGCCAGCTGCATCGCCACTTTGCCCCCCATGGAATGGCCCAGCAGGCAGGCGCGTTCAAGGCCCTGCTTATCCATGTAGGCCAGTACGTCTGCCGCCATGGACGGGTAGTCCATGGTGTCGGTGTGGGGCGACTGGCCGTGATTACGCTGATCCAGGGCGTGAATCTGCCAACGGTCTTCCAAACGACGGATTATCCCGCCCAAGTTGTCCAGCGAGCCAAACAACCCGTGCAAGACAATTAATGGCAAACGCCCGGATTCGGCCGGCCCGGTTTGGCGGGCATTGAGTTCAACTGTCATCAGATATTTCCTTACGGCGCTTTTGGACGCTAGATTAGCATTGGAACAGCCGCATCGACAAAGATCCTGCGTTCCTCAAGTCGGCCGCAGTACCACACTCAGTATCACAAATGTACCGGATTACGGGCGCCATGCTATCTTGACCCATTGCGACACCGCGCTCACAGTGCCGTCTGATACAGGAATCCAGATGCCCGAATTCTCACTGATTGCCGTTATTGTTGCTCTTGTGTACGTGGCATCGCTGGTGTGCATCTACCGGATTCTGATGACTTATCGCACGGCACAGGGGGCTTTGGCGTGGGTTTTCGCCTTGCTGGCACTGCCGTGGATTACTTTGCCATTGTTCTTGCTGATTGGGCGTTCGCGCTTTGGTGGGTACATTAAAGCGCGACGCATGGGCGATGAAGCGCTGACCAATCTGCTGAATCGGTTTGAACAGCAAGAAACCTCGTTACGCTCACCGGCACACGAACATTTCAGCGACGAACTTCAGGTGCTCAGCAAGCTGGCTCGCCAGCCATTTACCGAAGGCAATCACAGCACTTTATTGCGCGACGGCGAAGCGACTTTCGACGCCCTGTTTGACTGCATGGAAAACGCCGAGCACTACATCCTGCTGGAATTTTACATTGTGCGCTCTGACCGCGTTGGGCAGCGCATAAAGTCTATTCTGGAACGCAAGCTGGCGGAAGGCGTGGAAGTGTGGTTTTTGCACGACAATATTGGCAGCTTTGGCTTGCCTCGCAAATACATCAGGGAACTGACTCAAGCCGGCGCCCACACCGCCGCCTTTGGCGATGGCAATGTGCGCCGCTGGCGCTTTCAGATGAATTTTCGCAATCACCGCAAAATTCTGGTGTGTGATGGCAAGGTAGGCTTTGTTGGCGGTATTAATCTGGCAGACGAGTATCTGGGCGCCGCCATGGACCAAGAACCTTGGCGCGACACCCACTGCCGTATTGAAGGCCCCGCGGTAACCGGGTTACAACTGGCCTGGCTAGAAGACTGGAACTGGGCCAGCGACATCTTTCCAGAGCTGAACTGGGCGCCCCGTCACAAAACCCCGGGTGACGAGCGAATTCTGATTCTGCCCACCGGACCCGCCGACAGCTGGGAAAGCTGTACGCTGTTTTTCCTCAACTGCATCAATAACGCCCGCGAGCGGGTGTGGATTGCATCACCTTATTTTGTGCCCGATGTTCAGGTGATGAACGCGTTGCAGCTGGCGGCACTGAGAGGGATAGACGTCAGAATTTTGATTCCGGAAAAATCCGACAGCCGCATCATCGGCCTGGCGGCCTATTCCTATCTGGTACAGGCCTGCCAGGCCGGCATTCAGATTTATCGTTATCAGCCCGGCTTCATGCACCAGAAGGTGATTCTGGTGGACGACCGCTATACCGCGGTCGGCACCGCCAATCTGGACAACCGTTCCATGCGCCTGAATTTCGAAATTACGGCAATCAACACTTCAGGCACGTTTGTAGAGGAAGTGGATGCGATGCTGACCGAGGACTTCAAACAGTCACATTTAATGGACGAGCGCGATTATCGCGACAGATCCCTAGCGTTTCGAATTACTTGCCGCGCCATACGCCTGGCCGCACCGCTGCTGTAAACCGCTGACCGATAGCAGTGTCAGCGCGGGTTTTTTTCATCGGGCGGCAACGGCTCTACAGCCAGGTGCGACGTGTCTGGCACGATGGGCGGCGGCAACTCTTCTTTGCTGCCAATATCGCTGCCAGCCGGTGCCAGGCTCCACGCATCAAGATGATCAAAACTCGGGACCTCTACCGGCACGGACTCAGCTAGGCTTACGCCCGGTGGATCCAGGGTCAACGCAGATCCCGCCAGCACCGCATCGGTGCGCTCGCCAGCGATGCGCAGGCCACTGCCGCTCTCCTGATTTTCCGCGAAAGGGCTACTGGCTTTGCGCTGCGGTGGCTGGGAAACAGGGGCTGACGGAGGTGCAGGGTTTGACCGCGCTGGTTTTGCCTGCGCGCCGGCTTGCACAGGTGCCATGGCCTGAACGTATGACCGCATGCCGTGCTTTTGCAGCAAGGCACGGTATTTCTCGGCCTCGGCCTGCTCGAGCTGGTTGCGAATAACCACCGGTTTGCCGCTGAACATGCGGTCAAGCTGGGCATCATTCGCCTTGAATAATTGCCGCGCATTAGTGCGAGCTGAAGCAGGGTCAGTGTCTGCAACACACTCGCCTTTGAATATGAGCTGAAACATATGCCGCTACCTCTGCTATCAAATCAGAATGAGGAGTTACCCTGCCCTTAACCCTGGCCCAGCAAGCGCGGGAACGACTCTAATGAACTATTCACCGCGTCAAGGTTGAATGCCAACACGTCTGCCAGCAGCTTTTCGCTATAGCTGGATACCGAGTGCGAACGGTAGCGCTGGCCCCAGGCCACCAGGCGTTCGGCAAAATCGCGCATTTTCTCCGGATCACCGCTTTTGCGCACGCTTTCCCACTCGTCACCGAAATCTTCCGCCAACTGCTGCCGCAGCCAACCCCGCTCCTGCATACTCAACGTCTGCGCCAGCAAGCGCTCGCCTTCTTCCGGTTTGCCTTCTTCCTCGACTTCTTCGCCGGTTGAGGCCACATCCGGAAGAATCAACTTGAACACTGAACCTTCGTCAAGGGTGCTTTTCAGGGTCAATTCTCCGCCCATCATCAGCGCCAGTTTGCGACTGATGGCCAGCCCCAAGCCTGTGCCGCCGTAGCGCCGCGAGTTTTGGCCTTCCTGCTGCTCGAAAGCATCAAAAATTCGCTCTTGCTGATCAGTCGCAATGCCGATTCCAGTGTCAGTGACGGTGATTTCCAGCCGGTAACGTGGGTGCTCGGGCTCTCCGGGCTTAGTGCCCGGCGGATAGCTCTGTTTTGGCAAGGGGCTGGCCTTGGCGCGTACCGTCACCCCACCCTCGTGGGTAAATTTTATAGCGTTACCCGCCAGGTTGAAAAGCACCTGGCGCAGGCGTGTTTCGTCCAGCATCAGCGCTGCAGGCATCTTTTTACCAACGCTGACTTCCAGAGTAACGCCTTGGTCGCGGGCGCGCAGGTCGAAAATGTGCAACACATCGCCGAGCATCCTGCGCATAGACACCGGTGCATAATCCAGCCGCATTTTGCCCGCTTCAATTCGTGACAAGTCCAGAATGTCGTTAATCAGCATCAGCAATGCGCGGCTACCGGCGCGAATGGCGTCCAAATAATTGCGCTGCTGTGGGTCTGTTACCGTATTGCTCAACAAATCGCTGTAGCCGATCACCGCGTTCATCGGAGTGCGAATCTCGTGAGACATGTTGGCCAGAAATTCACTTTTTGTCAGGCTAGCGGCTTCCGCTTCCCTCGCCAACCGCTCGGCTTCGAGCTTGGCCGCCCGCAACTCATCTTCGCTGCGCCGCAGTGCGTTTTCGGAGCGGATTCGCTCGTCCACCTCCCGCGACAGTTTGCGATTCCAGTACAAGAATATCAGCACCACCACGACCGCCAGCAGAATCACCCGGCGCACCACGGTGTAATCGGTCTCTTGTTCGATATCCAAGTGAATCCAGCGGTTATAAATGGATTCGGTTTCCAGGCTTTCCATGCTGCTCAACGCTTTGTTGAGGATGCGCTGCAAATCTGGATTGTCTTTGCGCACCGCCAATCGCAATTCATACTCATAGGGCGTCACGCTGGTAATGCGCAGGTTGGTTAATCCCAGGCGGGTCACGATGTAACTGACCGCCGGAATGTGCGTTACCATTACGTCCAGGTCGCCGTTCGACAGCGCCAGCAGGCCCTCTTCCACGCTGGTCATCGGATAGATATTCAGATTCGGATGATTAATCAACAGGTAATCGTGAGCGGCATGGCGATTCACTACCCCCACTTTTTCCTGGCGTAGTTCACGCAAATCGCCGATGAAGCGACCGTCGTCGCGAATCGCCAAAGCAATAGGGACGGTCAGGTAGGGCCGGGTAAACAGAAAATTCTGTTCTGTGCGGGGAGTGCGTGAAATGCCTGGTAAAATATCCACCTCGCCGGTTTTGAGCTGCTCTTCAGCCTGCAACCGGTCAATCGGCGCGGTATTCTGAAAGCGCACGCCCAGCTTGGCCTCCAGTCGCGACATCAAATCCGGTACCAGGCCAGCGGGCTTTCCATCCTGCTGAAACTCAAATGGCGGCCAGTCTGTGCGATACGCCACAACCAGATTGGTGTTGCCCTTGAGCCAGGCCAAATCCCGCGCTGACAGGTCGTTGCCGGGTTTTTCTTGGGGCGGCACTTCCGTGGTCAGCCAGGCTTCCAGCACTTGGCGGTGTTCGTTGCGGTCGATGCGGGCTATGGCGTCGTTGAGCAGTCGCAACAGGGGTGATTCAGCTTCGCTCGCGGGCAGCCGCAGCACAACATCAATGGTTTTCTGGTCTGGCAGAACGGCCAGGCTAATGCCATTCACCCGCGCCGATTGCAGATAATCCGACACCACCGGCACCGGCCCCAAAAATCCGACCGCCTGTCCTGATAGCACCACGTTCACCGCCTCGGCAACGTTGGCCACCATAACCGGCTCAAAGTTCTCCACGGGGTCAAGCAGCGGGTATTGATTCACATCATTGCTAATCACCGCCACCCGGCTATTTTCCAAGTCTGTCAGGCTGCGAATTATGCCGTCACCGGCGCGGGCGAACAAACCGTAGGTTAATGACATCAAAGGCTGGGTATGCACAAAATCGGTGTCTGGCGGTGCATCGCTAAAACGGGTCACCAGTGCGGCATCTACGTCACCACCCGGCGGCCGCGGCTCTACCGGCACACCCAATTTTATCGACAGCTTGGCCAGGTAATCAATGTAGATGCCAGCCAGGGATCCGCTCCCGGTATTAAACGCCAGCGGCACTTGCTCCGCCTTAACCGACACGGTAACCCGCTCGTGTTCGGTCAACCAAAGCCGGTCAGGACTTTCTGGCGCCAGGCCCAGAGGCAGTTTAGAGGCAAGCTCAGGTTCGTTAAACGGGCTGGCGTTGGCGGGCTGAGCGCCGGCTACAACCGGGGCACCCAGCATGTCCGCCGGCTCGGCACGCAGCGGAGCATAAAGTCCGCTGAACAGCCAACACAAAAGTAAAACATGCGCAGCCTTCACTAAGGTTCCTCAAAGGTTTGGTTGAGCTGAACGCGATAACAGCCGGCTTAGCTCGTTTATTCCGTGCTGATCTTCACCTGGTTGCGACCCGCATTCTTGGCCATATAAAGCGTGCGGTCGGCGCGCTCGAACAGGGTGTCTTCGTCATCACCACTTCTAATGCTCGCAATCCCTGCCGAAAAGGTAATGGTCACCGGCTGATTGCTAAAGTGAAACGGCAACTTGGCGACATTAGCGCGCAAGCTGTCCATCACCTGTTTGGCCTGGTTACCTGTGGTTTCCGGTAGCAACACCACAAATTCCTCACCGCCAATACGCGCAATAAAGTCTGTCGAACGCAGTCCTTTTTTCAGCTCCCGCGCCAGCAGTTGCAATACCCTATCGCCCGCTTTATGGCCGTAAGAATCGTTAATGCGCTTGAAGAGGTCGATATCAACTAAGGCAATTGTCATTTCACCTTTATAACGCTGCCACCGCTCTACCTCAGTTTTCAGACGGTCGTGCCAAGAGTCACGGTTGGGTAGCTGGGTGAGCATATCGGTATTGGCGCGCCGGCGCTCTCTAACAACCTGTTCCCGCATCAGCTCGGACTCGGTTTCCATGGTAACGATTTTTTGCTGCATGGTTTCCAACTGAGTCGCCAGGGATTTCTCACGGTCACTTTCACGCTCGCGAAACTGGACCACTGACTGGGCTATGCCGTCCAGGTGAGCAGTCACAGAATGTTTCAGCTGCCCTAAGTTGTTACTGCACTGAATATGCTCGCTCAGGCGAGTGATTCCACCCCGCAAGTCCCGGCCCAACGCCTCTGATGCACTCAACCGGCCGCTTTGCGCGGACGTATGCACTACAAAGCTCTGGCGCAGCACGGCCAGGCGATCGTCAAGCTGTTGAATAAATTCGTCAAACTGGGCGCGACATTGCTTAATCGCCATCATCACCAATTCAGCCACGTCGCGCAGACCTTTACGCAGCGCGCTCCAGTCTTCGCTGTAAAGCAGAATATGCTGCAGAGCGCGGGCTTTCTTTTCCGCTTCTGCACCTAATGGTATCTCGCTAACGATTTGCTCTACTAACTGGCCAACGCGGCGCGCTATACGCAGGCGTTCGCCCTCTTGGCCGAGGTCCATAGAATCTGCAGCAGAGCCCTCACCAGAACCTTGTGAAGCAAATTCCGCTTGTTCCAGAAGCACCATCTGGCGATCAATCTTTGTTTGCAACAACTGCCAGTGCTCAACGTCGATAGAGGGGCTACGCACCTGATCACGAACGTTATCCATTAGCTGGTCTAACTCGCCAGACTGCCCCTTCAAGCCCAGGCTGGTGCGCACCAACATGCGTTCAAGCAGCATGCGGTGCTGTTGCCACTGTTGCTCGCGGTGTTTGGCCGCATCCAACTCCTGTAAATACTGGTCTTTCCAAGATAACTCTGCGCTCATTGGACCTCCTGCGCGTCACACGTCCGTGTGCTGGACAGCTTATTCATGATTGATTATTCGCCGTTTTGCTCTTGGATGACTTTGGTCATACACACTGGCAAGGTGTTGAAAGTCCAAGTGAGTATAGACCTGAGTAGTCGCAATGTCCGCATGGCCCAGCAATTCCTGAACCGCCCGCAGATCGCCACTGGACTCCAATAAGTGGCTGGCAAATGAGTGCCGTAACATATGCGGGTGCAGCTTCTGATCGGCGCCTTTTACCAAGCCCCACCGCGCCAGACGCGCCTGGATACTTCGATGGCTCAGGCGGTCACCGCGGCGGCTGACGAATAATGCCTGCTGCCCGGCACCCGCGAACCCCGGCCGCACCGCTAACCAAGCCTGAAGCGCCGCCAGAGCAGGTCGCCCAACGGGCAAAACGCGCTGTTTATTGCCCTTGCCAGTCACTTTTACCTGAGCGGCAGCCAAGTCTACCGTGCCCAAATTCAGAGCAGCGACTTCTGCCAACCGCAAACCGGCAGAGTACAATAATTCAAAAATGCACACATCCCGCAGTTCCAGCGGATCGTCCGCCTGGGCATCCAACAGGTGCGTCAGCTGGTCTACATCGGCAACGACAGGTAACCGCCGTCCGCTTTTTGGTGCACGAATACCTTCCGCCGGACTATTTTCGGCCCAACCTTCGCGTAACAGATAATGATAAAAACGACGAATGGCTGAAAGGTGGCGGGCAATGCTGCGGCCGTTCAGGCCTGCACGGCTCAAATATGCAACATAACGGCGGATGTCGTGACTGCTGAGGCTTTGCCAACTGATTTCCGAGTGCTTTTGCGAGTTTTTTTTAGAGTGCTCCTGAGAATACTCTTGAGAGCCGTCTTGAGATTGATCAGCAGAGTGCTTCTGATAACACTCTTGAAGCCAACACTGCAGGCGCAGTAGATCTCGCTGATAATGCTCACAAGTAAGCGGTGACAAGCGTTTTTCAGAGGCCAGGTGGCAAATGAAGTCGTCAACACTCTGAAACAGGCCGGTGTGTTGCGGTTTTTCGCCAGCCCAGAGCATCGGTCAACGAGACTCGGCAATGTCAGTTAGCGGCAATGCTACCAAATGGCGCTGCACCATAGGCGGCAGTAGCCGGCTTAACGTGTCGCTGATATAGCTTAAAAACAGCGAACCCATGCTCTGATCAAAATAACCCGGTACACAGCTGCCAATGGCAAACACACCGACAAGCTCGTGGTTGCGCAGCGGCACCAGAGCCACCGAGGCAACCGGCTCGTCGCGATCAGGGAACAGAAAAGCGCGTTCGCTTTCGCGGAACTGGCCGCACACGGCGCGGCCGCCGTCCAGCAAATTACCCAGCCGCTTGTGCGCTGCCGCCGGCGACACCACATGCAGGGCGCCTTGAGCAGCTTGCGGTAGAGGGCCATCGGTAAATAAAATTACGCTGGCCGCGTCCAGACCAAAGTCACCGCGAATACTGTCATCAATCACCGCCGCCATGTCGTTCAGGTTTTTGGCTTCGATAATCTGCATCAGCAAGCGCTTACTTTTCTGGAACAGCTGATCGTTCTGGCGCGCGATACCCACCAATTCAACCAGCTCACGACGCAGGATGTCCCGCTGCTCGCGAAAAAGATGAACCTGGCGCTCAACCAACGAAATGGCCCGCCCGCTATCGTGGGGTAAAGTCAGGTCGCGCAGCAGGTCGCTCTGTTCAACAAAAAAATCGGGGTTGTCGCGCAGGTATTGCGCCACTTGTTCTGCACTTGGAACGCCGGCCTCTTGGCGGGCCGCTGAATCTGTCATCGTGTGCTCCTGGTTTCAGGATCGTTGCCTGCCGGTTCTGGCGGGTTTACGGCGGCGTATGCCGGGCTCTGCGGGCAGTCGCAGTTGGCCCTCAAAAACACTAGCCACGGGGCCGTCCATCATAACAGCGGTTCCGGGGCCCTGCCATTCGATAATCAGGCGGCCTCCGGGCAGCTCTACTTCTACTCGCGGGTCTAACAAACCCTGCAAGCATCCTGCAACAACCGCAGCGCAAGCGCCAGTGCCGCAGGCCAGAGTTTCACCACAACCGCGTTCAAACACCCGCAAACGAATATGGCTGCGATCCACAATTTGCATAAACCCAATATTGGCTTTGGCGGGAAAGCGCCAATGCCGCTCTAACAAAGGGCCCAGCGTTGCCACCGGAGCGCTGTCGACGTCGTCCGTCAGCAGAACGCCATGGGGGTTGCCCATCGACACCGCCGACAACTCTATATTCTGGCCATTTACCTCTACGTTATAAACCGGTGCAAATTCGTCAGCGCTGAACGGCACCGCAGCAGGCTCAAGCCTTGGCACGCCCATATCCACTTTCACCAGCCCGTCTTTCCCCACCCGCAGTTCAATAATGCCGCCAGCCGTTTGCACCCGCATCACTTTTTTGTTGGTCAGGCGCTGGTCGCGCACAAAACGGGCAAAACAACGGGCACCATTACCACATTGCTCCACTTCCGAGCCGTCGGCGTTGAAAATTCGATAACGGAAATCCACATCGGGCAGCCCTGGCGGCTCCACCACCAGCAGCTGATCAAAACCGACGCCAAAATGGCGATCAGCCAGTTCGCGAATCATCTCCGGACGCAGGCGAAACATCTGGCTGATGGCATCAACCACCATAAAATCATTACCCAGACCGTGCATTTTTGTAAAACGCAGAATGCCGCCCGCATTGCCACTATAAGAAGCACCGGGAGCAGCACCCGGACCACCAGCAAAGGCACCGCCAGCGTCGCGCCGAGAGGCAGGGCCGTCAACGTTGGCCAAGAGTTCCCCGTCGTCACTCATAACGGTAGGCGACTCTCGGGAGCCAATTGTTCTTCCAGGGTTTCGCGGCGACGAACCACATGCACCTGACCGCCATCGACCATCAACTCAGGCGGGCGATTACGGGTGTTGTAGTTGGAACTCATCACAAAGCCATAAGCCCCGGCTGAACGCACCGCCAGCAGGTCGCCAGCGCTCAAACTAAGCTGGCGGTCTTTACCCAGAAAGTCACCGGTTTCGCACACCGGCCCCACCAGATCCCAGGCTTTTTCGTCGCCCTTGCTGTGGGGTGCCACCGGCACAATGGCCTGCCAGGCGCCATAGAGCGCGGGGCGAATCAGATCGTTCATGGCGGCGTCAATAATCGCGAAATTACGGTGTTCTGTACACTTCAGGAATTCGACACGGGTCAGCAGCACGCCGGCGTTGGCGGCGATTGAGCGCCCGGGTTCCAAAATCAGTTCCAATTTGCGGTCGCCCAAGCGCGCAAGGATCGCTTCCACGTATTCGCTAGGTTGCGGCGGTGTTTCATCGTTATAGGTAACGCCCAGGCCACCGCCCAAATCCAGGTGTTTTATCTCGATCCCTTGCTCGGCCAGGCCGTCCACCAGTGCCAGAACCCGATCCAGAGCGTCCAGAAATGGCGCCACCGTGGTCAGCTGTGAACCGATGTGGCAATCCACACCACGCACGTCAAGGTGCGGCAGGCTGGCGGCGCGGGCATAGACCGCCGGCGCAACGTCAATATCGATACCAAATTTGTTTTCTTTCAGGCCCGTGGATATATAAGGATGAGTGCCCGCGTCTACGTCGGGGTTTACCCGCAGCGATACCGGTGCTCTCACGCCCAACTCACCGGCAATGTCGTTCAAGCGGTCAAGTTCGGTATCAGACTCTACGTTAAAACAACGTACACCCACTTCCAGCGCGCGCCGCATTTCCCAAGGCTGCTTGCCAACGCCGGAAAAAACCACTTTAGCCGGGTTGCCGCCGGCTCGGAGCACCCGCTCCAGTTCACCGGCGGATACGATATCAAAACCCGCACCCAGACGGGCCAGCACGTCCAGCACCGCCAGATTGCTATTGGCTTTTACCGCATAGCACACCAGATGCGGGTGGTTGTGCAGAGCGTTGTCGTAAGCACGATAATGGCGCTCCAGGGTCGCTCGGGAGTACACATAAGCCGGCGTGCCGTGCTGCTCTGCAATGCGCGCCAGCGGCACATCTTCGGCCCAGAGCTCATTGTTCTTGTAAATGAAATGATCCATAAAAATTCCTGAATTATCGGGCCTGACCCGACGTTTCTGATACGGGCACGGGCGTAGGCTCCGCGCTTTGTAAGGCGGACTCCTGGCTAGGCGCTTCGCGGTAGAGATCGCCTTTCTGACCGCAGCCTGTAAGCCCGATCAGCAATACAAGACTTAACAGTGCTGCGACTTTACTCGCGGAAAATTTCAGACCCATTGCCTCAATCCTGTTTCAGTGCGTTACGGGCGCGTTTAACGGCTGCCCGAACCTGCGCTGGCGCGGTGCCGCCCAGGTGGTCACGAGCCTGCACCGAGCCTTCAAGAGTCAGCACATCAAATACGTCTTCGCTGATAGTACCCGAAAAAGACTGTAGCTCCGCCAATGTCATATCTGATAAATCGCGCTTCTGCTCTACGCCGAAGGCCACGGACTTGCCTACCACTTCGTGGGCATCACGGAACGGCATGCCTTTTTTAACCAGATAATCGGCCAGATCCGTCGCGGTGGAGAAACCCCGCTTGGCTGCCACCCGCATATTGTCGGCTTTGGCGGTAATCGCCGGCACCATATCGGCATAGGCTCTCAGGCAGCCTTTCACCGTGTCTACGGTATCAAACAGCGGCTCTTTGTCTTCCTGGTTGTCTTTGTTGTAGGCCAGCGGCTGGCCTTTCATTAGTGTGAGCAGACTGACCAGATGGCCATTCACCCGGCCGGTCTTGCCTCGGACCAACTCTGGCACATCCGGATTTTTCTTCTGCGGCATAATCGACGAACCGGTGCAAAAGCGGTCCGGCAAATCAATAAAATCAAACTGTGCCGAGGTCCACAGCACCAACTCTTCGCTGAAACGGGACATGTGGGTCATCAGCAGCGCAGCAAAGCTGCAGAATTCGATGGCGAAATCCCGGTCGCTGACCGAGTCCAACGAGTTTTCCGAAGCGCGATCGAAGCCCAGCAGTTTGGCGGTCATCGCCCGGTCAATCGGATAAGTTGTACCGGCCAGAGCCGCAGCGCCCAGGGGCATTATGTTCACCCGTTTGCGGCAATCCTGCAGGCGTTCGCCGTCGCGCACCAACATCTCGTACCAGGCCAGTAAATGGTGGCCAAAGGTCACCGGCTGCGCGGTTTGCAGATGGGTAAAGCCCGGCATAATGGTATCGGCTTCGCGTTCAGCCAGGTTCAGCAGCCCGGCCTGCAGGCGTTTGATCTCCTCGGCAATCACGTCAATCTCGTCACGCAAATAAAGCCGGATGTCGGTGGCTACCTGGTCGTTACGGCTGCGGCCGGTGTGTAACTTTTTACCGGTAATGCCGATGCGATCGGTCAAGCGTGCTTCGATATTCATGTGCACGTCTTCCAGACTGACCGACCACTGAAAGGTTCCCGCTTCAATGTCGGCCTTAACCGCCTTCAACCCTTCCAAAATGGTGTCGCGCTCTTCGTCCGTCAGAACGCCCACCGCTGCCAGCATGGTGGCATGGGCAATGGAGCCGGTGATATCGTGATGATAAAGGCGCTGATCAAAACCAACAGAGGCGGTAAAGCGCTCTACAAAGGCGTCGGTAGGCTCGGTGAAACGTCCTCCCCAAGGTTTTTCCGAGCTTGCGGCCTGCTCCGGCGATTTGTTATCTGTCATGATCTATAGTTCCTGCTGGCAGCCCGAGGTCACAGGGCCAAAATGGATAAATAAAAAGTAGCAGGAGTATAACATTCTGACCCGGTTAAAGCAGACACCCGGTAACAGCGCAACCGCCTTGGATGCGCTGTTTTTTGTGCCAGACCTGTGCCGGGTGCGGGCCTTGTTCATGTTACTCGTTACCAGCGAACTGATGGTGCTGGCACTGGCGATGGTGCAGGCTCAGCACGGCTGGATTGACTGGGGGTATTTTGGTTTGCTGTCGTTGTTTGTGCAGTGGACCGTGCTCACCAGCATTGCCATGATTTGCCCGCTGCGTCCGCGCCTGGCGCAGCTGTCGGTGGCTAGCGCAACGCTGGTCATTGTCGTTCTGGTGCTGACGGATGTCTTCGCTTTCAGTCTGTTCGCCGACCGGGTGTTGCATCCCGGGCCCGGCGCACCTCAATGGCATAACATTGCTAAAAAAATGCTGCTGGCGCTGCTGATTACCTTAATGGTGCTTCGCTACTTTTATCTTCAGCACCAATGGCAACAACAACAGGAAGCCGAACTGCAAGCACGCTTAAGCTCGCTGCAGAGCCGGATTCAGCCCCATTTTTTATTCAACAGCATGAACACCATCGCCAGCCTTATCGCCAGCGACCCCCAGCGGGCAGAAGATGCAGTTCTGGACCTGTCAGAGCTTTTTCGTGCCAGCCTGCGCACCAGCGAACAGCTGATTCCCCTACAGCGCGAATTGGAGCTGTGCCAACGCTACCTGGATATCGAAGCCCTGCGCCTAGGAGATCGCCTGCAACTGCAGTGGCATATCGCTGACGGCTTGCAAAACCAGGCTATTCCGCCCCTAACCCTTCAACCGCTGGTCGAAAACGCCATTTACCACGGTATTCAACCCCGCGCCCAAGGCGGTATTGTTCGGGTAGAAGCGCAGGCCAGCGGCAATTTTGTATACTTGCTTGTGCAAAACCCGAAACCCGAAACCGGCCACAGTGGCCACGACGGCAACCGCATGGCGCTGGGTAATATTCAGGCTCGTATCCAAGCGTTATTCGGTGACCGCGCGGTGCTCAAACACAGCCATCAGGGCGACATTTACACCGTAACCCTGCGCCTGCCCGCGCAGCAAGTAGACCGACAGGGAGCGCAGCGGCAAACATTGTAAAAAGAAGCGCAGTAACAACCATTATGAAAAAAGCGAAACAACCAGCACCATGAAACGGAGTGCCACAAAAAGCCTATGACCAGCCAGAGGATTCTGATTGCCGACGACGAGCCACTGGCCCGCGACCGCCTGCGGAGGCTAGTCGAAGGACTTCCCGGATACAGCGTTTGCGGTGAAGCGGCCGACGGCGACAAAACACTACAAGCCGTTGCCGAACTGAAACCGGACATTGTATTGCTGGACATTCGCATGCCCGGTGCCGACGGCATGGACGTTGCCGCCCACCTGAGCCAGCTTGAGCGCCCGCCCGCGGTCATTTTCTGCACCGCTTACGATCATTACGCGCTGCAGGCGTTTGAGGTAAATGCTTCTGCTTACCTAATGAAGCCATTACGCAAAGATGCCCTGGCCACGGCACTGCAACGGGCTGCAAAAACCAATCGCCTGCAGCAACCCCCGGCCAACACTGCTCCGGCCACCGTCGAACTGGCCGTGCGCACGTATCGCGGCACCGAACTGATCGACCTTACTTCCTTGATTTACTGCCAGGCTGACCAAAAATACGTCACCCTGCACCACTTACAAGGTGACGTATTGTGCGATTACACCCTGAAAGAGCTGGAGCAGCATTATGGCGACCATCTTATAAGGGTGCATCGTAATACCTTGGTTGGCACTCGATTTATTCAGGCGCTGCACCGCAGCACCAGCGGCCAGACGAATCTGGTTCTGCGTGATGGCCTTGGCGAGCTGCAGGTTAGCCGCCGCCACGCCAGCGAGCTACGCCAGTGGCTTCACGACTATCGACCCGGCAGACACTAGCGAGCAACCTCGCAGGCAGTAGCGAAAAACCTGAGCTACATTAGCCAACAACCTGACTGACCCTAGCGAGACTTTTTTTGGGTGACAAGGTACCCTTAATCCACATTTAACAAACCGACAGTGAGTGTCATGTCCGTAAGAAATCTTCGCATTGCAACCCGCAGCAGCGCACTGGCGTTGTGGCAAGCAGAATTCATCAAAGCCGAACTGGAACGATTGCACGGCGATGTCACAGTGGAACTGGTCAAGATTAAAACCTTGGGTGACAAGATTCTGGACGTCCCGCTGGCCAAGGTGGGCGGCAAAGGCCTGTTCGTCAAAGAGCTGGAAGAAGCTATGCTCGACGGCCGTGCCGACTTGGCCGTGCATTCCATGAAAGACGTGCCCATGGCCTTCCCCGAAGGATTGGGACTGGTAGCCATATGCGAGCGTGACGACCCCACTGACGCCTTTGTCAGCAACCATTTCAGCAGCCTGGATGACCTGCCGCAGAACGCAGTAGTGGGCACATCCAGCCTGCGCCGCGAATCTCAATTGCGGGCCAACCGCCCGGACCTACAAATTCGCATGCTGCGGGGCAATGTCAACACCCGCTTGGCAAAGCTCGACGCTGGCGACTACGACGCCATCATACTGGCCAGTTCGGGTCTGAAGCGACTGGGTTTCGAAGCCCGCATTCGCAACTGTATGCCAGACACGCTCAGCCTGCCGGCAGTGGGCCAAGGGGCCTTAGGCATTGAATGTCGGCTTGACGATCAGGAACTGCGGGCCATGCTGGAGCCGCTGAATCACACTGACAGTGCGGATAGAGTCAAAGCTGAGCGCGCGTTGAACACTCGCCTCAACGGCGGCTGCCAAGTACCCATTGCGGCCTATGCGCTGCTGGAAGACAACGATATGTTGTGGTTGCGCGGCCTGGTGGGCGCGGTCGACGGCAGCCTTATTTTCCGCGCCGAAGGCCGCGTTCACCGCAGCGAAGGCGAACGCCTGGGCCGCGAATTAGCCGAAAACCTGCTGGCACAGGGCGCTGACAAAGTACTGGCTGAAGTCTATGGCTACACCCCGACCTGAGTCTGCGGCACTGCCCCTTTCCGGGCGGCGCATTCTTATCTGCCGCCCTCAGCCAGAGGCTGATCGCCTGGCGATAGCCTTTCAGAAGGCCGGGGCACTGGCCGAGTGCTTGCCGCTGATTGACCGCGCGCCGCTGGCACTGAGTGCAGAGCACCAGACTTACATTCAAAACCTGGACCTGTTCCAGCATATTGTGGCAGTAAGCCCTTACGCTGCGCGCCAACTACTGGAGCATGTTGATGCCTGGTGGCCGCAGCTGCCCATAGGCATTCACTGGTATGGCGTAGGCGCCGGCACCGTTGCCGAAATGTCACGCCACGGAATTACTGCTCGCAGGCCCACACAAGGCTGGACCAGCGAAGCCTTGCTGGCATTACCGACACTACAAAACCTGAAAACCCAGCGAGTTCTTCTGGCCCGCGGCGGCGAAGGTCGCGACTTATTGCGGAACACACTGCGCCAACGGGGCGCTCAAATAACTGTGCTACCCTTGTATCAACGCTTTTGCCCGCAGTATTCCGCGGCACAATTGGCGCATGCTTTAGATGGCTTTAGCCCGGACGCTGTGATTACCTTATCGGGCGAAACCCTGAAAAATCTCGTCGCGCTGTGTGCGAAGAACGACCATAATCTGTATCGAAAACTATTGATTGTGCCCGTGGAACGGGTGGCAGAGCAGGCTCAGGCAGCCGGCTTCATCAACCCCCATGTTCCAGCCGGCCTGACAGACAACAACATAGTGGCCAGTGTCGCAGCACAACTCACTGGCCGGACGGTGGCCCTGTAAAAGCGAAGTAAGGATGCCCGTGACCAACACACAGAAACAACTCCCCGCCCCCATAGTCCAGCAACAGCAGCCGGAGCGAACGCGCGTCTGGCCGCTGTGGCTGATCAGCATAATTGCTTTGGCTCTGGTGCTGTTACTGGCACTTTGGAACTGGCAGCAGTGGAATAACAATCAGGTCAGCCAACAAGTCCTTAAAGACCTGCAAGAGGAAACCGCTCAGCTTGATTCACGCTACGGTGAACGCGGCAGTCAGCAGGCTCAGCGCCTGCAGTCCCTGACCGACGCGGTGGCTGCTCAGCGAGAGCTGATTGCCACCCAGCAGCGGCAGATAGACCACAACGCCACCACCCTGCTTGAAGCCGGCAATCGAACCCGCACTGACTGGCTGCTGGCCGAAGCCGAGTATCTGTTGCGAGTAGCCAACCAACGACTGCTGATCGAGAAAGATATAAAAGGTGCGGCTTCTGCGTTGCAGGCTGCAGATGACGTATTGGCCGAGTCGGATGATATCGGCGTGTATTCGGTGCGCCAACAATTAGCTCGCGAAATGCTGGCATTAAAGGGCATAGTCGCGGTGGATAGAACCGGCTTATACCTACAACTTGAAGCCGTTATCGACAGTGTTCACCAGCTTACCGACCAGGCGCTGATTCATGAAAACGCGCCCGGCTTCATGCTCTCGGCCGATGCCTCCGACGCCGAAGCGGGCGAAGCGGGCGAGCCCAGCATGGCGGTTCACGCCTGGCAGTCATTTACCCGCACGCTCAAACAGGTTGTTGTTGTAAGGCGGCTGGACGAACAGGTAAAACCCTTGTTGTCGCCGGATCAATCCGCCTACGCCCGTCTGAATCTGCAGTTGATGCTGGAAGAAGCCGAGCTGGCTGTATTGCGCGGTAATCAAGATCTGTATCAGAAGTCCCTGGAAAAAGCCCGTACCACGGTGCAGGAGTGGTATAACGCCGATAACACTCGTGTTAGCGTTCTGGCAGACACTTTGGCCGAACTCGCCAGCCGTAATGTAGACCCCGAGTTACCAGACATCAGCCGTTCTTTGGGACTGCTAAAACAGCGTGTTGCTGGCCGTGGCGTGAACAGTAATACCGATCAGGATGCCTCCTCAAACGGCGATGACCAGAATGGCGATGCGCCAGTCGATGGGGCCACCGGTAACGGAGGCAACTCATGATAGGTTTGCTGGTCATTATTGTACTGGCACTACTGCTTGGCACCGGGCTGGCGTTCGGTCTGCAGTATGACTTGGGCTACATTCGAGTCAGCTTTGGCAATTATCTGGTCGAAACCAACTTTTGGGTTGGACTAGCATTGCTGGTGGTAATCGTGGTGCTGACAGTCATGCTGATTGGTCTGGTGCGGCGCTTACGCAGCGGCACCAGCATGATGTCGGGTTGGATAGCTCGCGGCAAAGAGCGCCGTGCGCGCCGCCGCACCACTCAAGGGCTTTTAGCACTGGCCGAAGGAAACTGGCCGCGAGCAAAAAAGATGCTGACCGCATCGGCAAGCAACGCTGATACGCCGCTGATCAACTATTTGGCCGCGGCACAGGCCTCGTTTGAATGCGGTGACCACGAAGCGGTAGACGAATTGCTGCGCAAAGCGTTTGAGAGCACGCCGGGGTCAGATATGGCCGTCGGCATTACCCAAGCTCAGCTTCAGCTGGCGGGCAACCGGGTAGAACAGGCCTTGGCCACGTTGCTGCGCCTGCGCAAGCAGTCGCCCCATCATCCGTTTGTACTCAAGCTATTGAAAAACGCCTATTTACGATTGGAAGACTGGCGCGAGCTGTCCAAACTGCTACCGGAACTGCGCAAGCACAACATTCTTGTTCCGGCCGAACTGGACGATCTTGAGCGCCAGACCTGGCACAACCTGCTGGAAAAAGCCGCCAGCAAGTGCCGTAAGGAACAAGCCAGCAACCCCGCCGCCAGCCTGGATTCACTCACCGGTCTGTGGGATCAGTTGCCCAGCTCTATGCGCCGTGACGAACGCACAATCTTCAATTACACCAGCCTTCTGGCTGACCTGGGGGATGAGGCGCAGGCTGAAATACTGCTGCGCAAAGTGTTGCGTAATCACTGGAGCGACGAGCTGATTAATCTTTACGGCCGAGTAGAAAGCCAAGCGCCTGACGAGCAACTGCTACTTGCCGAACAGTGGCTGAAAGACCGCCCAAATAACGCCGAACTGCTGCTGGCGCTGGGTCGGTTAAGCTTGCGCAATGAGTTGTGGGGGAAAGCACGAGAATACTTTGAAACCAGCTTGAAGCTGCAACGCAAGCGTGAAACCTTGGCCGAACTAAGCCGCTTGAACGCTCACATGGGGCACGACACTGCCAGCATAAATCTGCTAATGCAGAGTCTCGAAAAAGATAACGGCCTGCCCCGCCTGCCTATGCCAAAAGCCTAGCCGCTGGGGCTGAATATGCGCCGGACTATGACCGCGGCGCATACTCCAACACATCTGAAAAGAACACGTCCGCCGGCATTCCGGCATCTTTCAAGGCGTCCATCAGGGTATACACCATAGTGGGCGAGCCACTAGCGTGTACTTCTACATTGCTCAAATCAATGCCTGCGCCCAACACAGCATGCGCCAGCTGGTCATGATGCCCGGACCATTCGCTGTCTTCGTTATCACCCACCACTGGCACAAAACGGAATGGTGGCCAGTCTTTGGCCCATTCCTCAGCCAGGCTTTGCAAATACAGGTCCTGCCTCTGGCGCACGCCCCAGAACAACACAACCGGTTGGTTGTAATCGGTGCTGCGCAAGTACTCTATCAGGCTTTTCATTTGCGCAAACCCGGTGCCTGCTGCAATTAATAGCAGTGGCTTTTTGGGTATCGCTGCCAAACAGGCTTTACCATGGGGCAATTCCACCATCACTTCAGCGCCCACTTGCAGCGCGTTTACAATAATCTGCCCCGACGCCCAACCCGGCGAGGCCTGGATGTTCAACTCTATATTGCCCTGCTGCGGACTGCTGGCAATGGAAAAATAGGCAGGGCCGGCGTTATCCAGATGAACTGCCAAATACTGGCCAGCATGGAACGACAGCTCGCGGCGCCGCGGTAATTGCAGTTCAATCCGAAAGATATCGTGATTGAGTTTGCGGACGTCCAGCACTTTGGCAAGGACTTTCCGCGGCGGATTACTTCCAGCAGCGATCACAGACGTTATCTCCAGTTCCACATCAGCCAGGGCCCGAGTACGACACAGCATCAGGCGGCTGGCAACAGCTAGTGTATTTTGATTTCTCGTGTTTATAGCCGTGCCGGTGAGCATGCGAGCTTCACAGATCTGGCACACACCGTTGCGGCACGCCATGGGCACTGCTATGCCTGCAGCCGCCGCAGCGCTAAGCAGATCGTCACCGGCATTAGCCCGGTACTCCAACCCACAAGGCTGTAACCGAACCCGGTAACTGTCCGCCATATCAGTCGAGGCGGCCGGACACAGTTTCAACCCCGGAATTCGGCGGCAAGGTAATCCCCAAGCTATCCCACAGTTCATCCACCCGCTGTTTTATCTCGGGCGTCATGGCAATGGGCTCACCCCACTCGCGGTCAGTTTCACCAGGCCACTTATTCGTCGCGTCCATGCCCATTTTCGAGCCCAGGCCTGATACCGGTGAGGCGAAATCCAGATAGTCGATGGGGGTGTTTTCCACCATCATGGTGTCACGTGCCGGGTCCATACGAGTCGTCATCGCCCAGATAACGTCTTCCCAGTTGCGGGCATTGATATCGTCATCAGTCACGATAACAAACTTTGTGTACATAAACTGGCGCAAAAATGACCAAACACCCATCATCACCCGTTTGGCATGTCCCGGGTATTGCTTTTTCATGGTTACAATCGCCAGGCGGTATGAGCAGCCCTCTGGCGGCAGATAAAAATCAACAATCTCGGGAAACTGCTTTTGCAGAATGGGAATGAACACTTCGTTAAGCGCCACACCCAGAATCGCCGGCTCATCGGGCGGGCGACCGGTGTAGGTACTGTGGTAAATCGGGTCTTTACGATGGGTGATACGCTCAACCGTGAACACCGGGAACTGGCCAACCTCGTTGTAATAACCGGTATGATCACCAAACGGACCTTCTGGCGCCACGTCGTCCGGATAAATGAACCCTTCCAACACAATCTCCGCGCTTGCGGGCACCTGTAGGTCACTCAGCCCGGCCTTCACCAACTCGGTACGGCTGCCCCGAAGCAAACCGGCGAAGGCGTATTCTGACAGCGAGTCCGGCACCGGCGTCACCGCGCCCAGAATCGTTGCGGGATCCGCACCAAGGGCGACCGCCACCGGATACGGCTGGCCCGGATTGGCTTTCTGCCAGTCACGGAAATCCAGCGCACCACCACGGTGGCTAAGCCAGCGCATAATCAAGCGATTGCGCCCGATCACCTGCTGGCGATAAATACCCAGATTCTGGCGTTCTTTCAGGGGGCCACGGGTAATGACAAGCGGCCAGGTAATCAGCGGGCCAGCATCCCCCGGCCAGCATTGCTGAACGGGTATCTGGTAAAGGTCGACTTTGTCTTTCTCGATCACAACGTCCTGACAGGGTGCAGAGCGCAGAACTTTAGGGCTCATGCGCATAACCTGGCGGAACAGAGGCAGTTTTTCGATGGCGTCTCTGAAGCCTTTGGGGGGGTCGGGCTCTTTCAAAAACGCCAGTAATTTGCCGATATCGCGCAGCGCAGTAACGTTCTTCTGCCCCATGCCCAGAGCAACCCGCCTGGTAGTGCCAAACAGGTTGGCCAACACCGGCATGGAATACCCTTTAGGATTTTCAAACAGCAAGGCCGGCCCGCCAGCACGCAGTGTGCGATCGCAGATTTCGGTCATTTCCAGGTGAGGATCTACTTCGACTGAAATGCGTTTAAGTTCACCCAGTTTTTCCAGCTGGCTGATAAAATCCCGCAGGTCATTGTATTTCATGCTTTGCTCCGGTTAATTCCGGTCATATACGTGAGTTCTGGGAAATTAGTTCTGGTTAAGCGTTCAGACAATTGAACTCGGAGCACGAACAGGATAAGGGACCGCATTCTGGGAGCCGTGCCGGGAAAAAGCTTCCTCCGGCACGGCGCAACCCCCCCCCAAATGCGCAAAAAATCTTAGCGGCGCTTCATGGACTGGAAGAACTCGTCGTTCGTCTTGGTGTCTTTCAACTTATCCAACAAAAACTCGATTGCTGCGGTGTCGTCGTCCATTGAGTGCAGTAGCTTGCGCAGTATCCATACTTTCTGGATGTCGGCTTCGCTCATCAGCAGGTCTTCGCGGCGGGTGCCGGAGCTACGGATGTTGATCGCCGGATAGGTACGCTTCTCGGCAATCTTGCGATCCAGGTGGATCTCCATGTTACCGGTGCCTTTGAATTCCTCGTAAATCACTTCGTCCATTTTGGAACCGGTGTTCACCAGAGCGGTGGCCAGAATGGTCAGGCTGCCGCCTTCTTCGACATTACGCGCAGCACCGAAGAAACGTTTGGGCTTTTCCAGAGCGTGGGCGTCAACACCGCCGGTCAGTACCTTGCCGGAGGATGGAATCACAGTGTTGTAGGCACGAGCCAGACGGGTAATGGAATCCAGCAGGATAACCACGTCTTTTTTGTGCTCAACCAACCGCTTGGCTTTTTCGATAACCATTTCGGCCACTTGTACGTGGCGGGCAGGCGGTTCGTCGAAGGTTGACGCAATTACTTCGCCGCGCACGGTGCGCTGCATTTCCGTTACTTCTTCCGGGCGCTCGTCAATTAGCAGCACAATAATGTGACATTCCGGATGGTTACGGGTAATTGACTGGGCAATACTCTGCATCAGCAGGGTTTTACCGGCCTTGGGCGGCGACACAATCAAACCACGTTGTCCCTTACCAATAGGCGCAACCAAGTCCAGGACGCGGGAAGACAAGTCCTCCGTGCTGCCGTTACCGGCTTCCAGATGCATGCGCTCGTCTGGGAACAACGGGGTCAGGTTTTCAAACAGAATCTTATTACGGGCGTTATCGGGCTTATCAAAGTTGATCTCGCTGACCTTCAACAGCGCAAAATAGCGCTCGCCGTCTTTAGGCGGGCGAATCTTCCCGGAAACGGTGTCGCCAGTGCGCAGGTTGAAGCGGCGAATCTGACTGGGTGACACATAAATGTCGTCGGGACCTGCCAGGTAAGATGCATCGGCAGAACGGAGAAAACCAAAACCGTCCTGCAGAATTTCCAGTACGCCATCGCCGTAGATGTCTTCTCCGCCCTTGGCGTGGCGCTTGAGTATGGTGAAGATAACATCTTGCTTGCGCGAGCGTGCAAGATTATCGAGGCCCATTTCTTGCGCAATTTCGAGCAATTCGGGCATGGAATTCTGTTTGAGTTCAGTAAGATTCATAGTTTATTGATTTTTCAGGAATGGAAGAAAGCGAACATTAGGGTGAAGGGGTGCCCCGGAACAGATTGATAAGTACAGTCTAAAGAACGGGATGCTGGCCAGATGGAGCAACCGGGAGATAATAAAGTCCGGAATATGAGTACAGAAGCCAGAGAGTGGGAACAATCGTTCGCCGGGCAGGATCGATAATCTGCTACCTCGGCGCCGGATGTCAAGGCCGGAGCCGAAAAAACCACCAATTTCGCAAAGGATTGCACGTTTAAGCCGTTTTATTCAGGCTTAGCTTACGTTCAGGGGCTTACCTTGGGCGGTTGCCCACAAAGAGTTACTCCACTTCCATTGACGCCCCACGATGCGGATACTAGAGGCCAGACTCTTTTATACTTTTTATCGCCGGAAACAGGAGCCGCCCATGAGCAGCAAGCCAAGCCACGAAATGATCCCTATGAATATTGCCATATTGACAGTGTCGGACACCCGCGGCGAAAGCCAGGATAGCTCCGGCCAGTTTCTAGAAGACAGCGTGGTCGAGGCCGGCCACAATTTGATTGCGCGGCGCATTTTGCCAGACGATGTTTATTTGATGCGTGCGTTGATCAGCAGGTGGATAGCCGACCCACAGGTTCATGCCGTTGTAATTACCGGCGGTACCGGCTTTCATGAGCGCGACAGCACGCCAGAGGCCCTTTTGCCCCTGCTGGACAAAACCATTGAAGGTTTTGGCGAAGAATTCCGCCGGCTGTCAGCCGCAGAGATTGGCACCTCGACCATCCAGTCCCGAGCGTTTGGCGGAATGGCCAACCATACGGTCATATTCTGCCTGCCTGGTTCTACCGGCGCCTGTCGCAACGGCTGGAACGGCATTCTGCTCCCCCAGTTGGACAGTCGCCACAACCCTTGTAATTTCTCTGCGCTTGTAATGCGCAAGCCAGAGCGTGCGATGGAGCGTCTGGACCAGGTGATTGGCAAGCGCGCAAAGCATTGAAGCTAACGCGGGCACAGGATTTTCTGCTCCTCTCATTAAATATTTCTCTGATTAAACGTAGGTATTATGGCCGCCGCTGATCTGATTTCCATTGAAGACGCTATCGCACACCTGCTGCGAACCGTTCCCAGGCAGCCTTCGGTCTGCACTGCTGCCGTACACCAAACCCTGGGGCGCGTGCTTGCCCGTGATTACACCGTGCCTGCTGACGTACCACCCGCCGACAATAGCTCTGTAGACGGCTATGCTCTGCGGGCAGAGGATTTTCGGGCTGGAAAGCCGCTTTTGGTTTCGGCGCGCATTCCCGCCGGCCAGGCACCGGGAGCATTGGTCGCCGGCACCGCAGCGCGTATTTTTACGGGTTCCGAAATCCCGTCAGGTGCCGATACCGTTGTTATGCAGGAACGTACAAGTGTTGATGCCGATGGCGTGCTGATAGACGGCGATGTAAAGCCCGATCAGAATATTCGCCGTCGCGGTCAGGACTTGGCCACGGGCGACTTGGCTCTAGCCCAAGGCACTCTGATTCGCCCTCAGGAAATGGGCCTGCTGGCCAGCATGGGCATTGCGGAGGTTGAAGTGTTCGAAAAGCTGAAAGTCGCGATACTCACCACCGGTGATGAACTGGTTGACCCGGGCACACCGCTCGAAGCCGGTCAGATTTACAACACTAACCGCTACACGTTGTTAGGCCTGCTGGATCAAGCGCGCTGTGAGGTAGTGCTGTGTGAGAGTCTGGCGGACACCCGCGAGGGCACCCGAACAACCCTTCAGCGGGCAGCAAAAACCGCCGATCTGGTGATCACCAGTGGCGGTGTGTCTGTGGGTGAAGAAGACCACGTG
>JBALXR010000027.1:0-31650 GCA_036960525.1 Marinobacter sp. | reverse complement strand
AACACAGGCAGAGAGCACCACCGCGTCTGCACCGACCCACTTTAGACGCTTAACGATCTCCAACAACGCCAGCGGATCCTGACGCCCCACTTCAAGATTGTCGGGGATTTCCAGCGCAATGCTATCAACCACCTCAATGCCTTCGGATTGAATGTAATCCACTACCATTTGCGTCAACGGCTTCATATAGGGCGTAATAATTGCCACTTTTTTGGCCCCTAATGTTGCCAAGCCTTCCACAAGGGCACCTGCACTGCTGATCACCGGAGTCGGAAAACCATTATCAACGGTTGCTTCGTGCAACCGCCGCTGAGACTGCCGATGGTAACCCGCACCACGACTCATAATCGCGATCAGGCAGGCGTAACCCATCACGTCCACCTGGGCATCAGAGAGTTCAAGCGCGCAGCGACCGGACTCATCGTCCATCGCCGCCAGCTCCTCGCGGGTAACCTTTTTCATCCGCATGCGACTGGAATGAAACGTAAAGCGCTCCGATGCAACCGCTTCGCGCGCACGAAACATAGCAGGAACCTCCGTTTCCATCGTGGTATTGGAACTCGGTACAATTTGGCCTATACGATAGCTTTTATTGATCATGAACATCTCTTTGCGCTAAATATGGATTAGGCGTCGGCGTAAATGTCTTTGTATTGATCCCGCAACTGATTTTTCTGGACTTTGCCCATTGTGTTGCGGGGTAAGCTATCAACAAAGAACACCCGCTTAGGCTGCTTGTACTTGGCCAGTTTGTCAGACAACTCAAACAGCACATCGGCTTCTTCGACCTTGGCATCCGGCTTCAAAACCAATACGGCCGTCACACCCTCGCCGAAATCGGGGTGTGACACACCAATCACCGCCGACTCCACAACGCCGTCCATTTCATCGATAACCTGTTCAACTTCCTTCGGGTAGACGTTGAAACCACCTGAAATCACCAAGTCTTTGTCACGACCAACTATGTGGATGTACCCGCGCTCATCAAGCATGGCGAGATCGCCGGTTACGAAGAAGCCGTCATCAAGAAGTTCGGCGCGGGTTTTCTCGGGCATACGCCAATAACCGCTGAACACATTAGGGCCGCGAACTTCCAACATACCTATATTGCCGGGCGCGATTGCCTTGTGAGTCTCGGCATCGGTGATTCGAACTTCGACGCCGGGTAAAGGCATGCCAACGGTACCGGCAAGACGCTCACCATCGTAAGGATTCGAGGTAATCATATTGGTTTCAGTCATCCCATAGCGTTCAAGAATGGCGAACCCGGTACGCTGCCGGAATGCATTGTGAGTGTCGGCCGTCAGAGGTGCAGAACCAGACGTAAACAAACGTATATTAGCGGTGAGTTCAGGGGTCAGGCGCGGGTCCTGCAACAGACGGGTATAAAATGTTGGCACACCCATGAGCACGGTGCCATCCGCCATAGCGCCAATAACGCTGTCGACGTCAAACCGGGGTAAAAAGTACATGCTGGCACCGGACATCAGCACAACGTTACAGGCTACAAACAAACCGTGAGTATGAAAAATAGGCAAGGCATGAATCAACCGGTCGGTTTCGGTAAAACGCCATGCCTCTACCAATGTTTTGGCATTAGAGCCCAGATTACCGTGGGTCAACATGGCGCCTTTGGAGCGTCCAGTCGTACCAGAAGTATAAAGAATAGCCGCCAGATCACCATCAGCCCTGGCTTCAATACCTGAAAACGGCGTCGCGCCGGCGGTCTTTTCCATCAACGTGCCGTCACCCTTTGTACCCAGAGTGACCACCTGAGGGCAGCCAGTATCTGCCGCAACCTGGCTGGCCGTTTCAAGGGAATCGGGCCGGCAAACAAACAGAGCTGGCTCTGCATCGCCTAAAAAGTACCCGATCTCTGACGCGGTATAACCCGTGTTCAAGGGCAAATACACACCACCCATGCGCAAACAAGCCAGATAAAGCAAGATGGCCTCTGGGCTTTTGTCGACCTGCACAGCCACCCGATCGCCTAAACTAACCCCCAAAGATATCAAGGTAGCGGCCAGAGTGGCGCTCATATCGAGTGCCTGAGCATAGGTGTAGTTGCGCCCTTCTGGTGTGGCGATGAAATTTGCATTTTGGCGAGCGTGCATACGGGTCGAGAAAGTTTCAAACAGGTTATGGCTCATTTTTCAGGCTCTCCTTTGAGCAGCTTGCGGCTCCGGCGGCTAAGATCACGAACGCCTGATGAACACACAGTTGTGCCGCTGGTGCTGTATTGCTCATGATTGCGTTCAATGTTGTCGAGTACATACAGGTAATTAACCATAAGCCCGGCAGATTGCTTCATGCCTTTGACCGACGTATCGCCGAGCCAATTGATACGGTGCAGTTCAGCCCCATTACCCAGATGAAAGCGGGCAACCGGGTTCAGTGGCTGGCCGCTAGTGGTTTTTTCTTTTAGTAAGTAGCGTGCCGCCAGGGGTTTAATGACGCTACTGAGACGCTCCGAAAGCTCTTCGTTCTTATGCCACGCAGGATCATCCAAATGCTTGAGTGTCTCCTGGGCTTCCGGGCTTAGCATGCCCGCATCATCGGAGCAGGTCGTTTCCAACCATATACGGAAATTGGGCACCGGCGATAAAGTCACAAAGTATTTCAAGTTAGGTAGCTCTTGCTTCAGCTCCTGCACCACCTGCTTTATCAGAAAATTACCGAATGAAATGCCCCGCAACCCAACCTGACAGTTACTGATACCGAAAAAAGCCGCCGTATCAGCGGACTCGGGATCGTCAATATCGTAGCTGTCGCTATCCAGAATCGGCTGAATCTGGCTAGGCAATCCTTTGTTGAGAGCAACTTCAACAAAAATCAGCGGTTCATCACCAATAGCGGGGTGGAAAAAACCGAAACAACGGCGATCCCGGGCATCCAATCGGCGCCGAAGATCATCCCAGTCCTGAATTTCATGCACCGCTTCGTAGCGGATAAGTTTTTCCAGGATATTGGCAGGCGTGTTCCAGTCAATGCGTTTCAGCACCAGAAAGCCCCGGTTAAACCACGAGCCAAAAAGGTGAATAAAATCCGAATTAACGGCTTTAAGATCTGCACTAACTGCCATCAAGGCCAGCATGTCCTCGCGCATTTTCACCAGCTTGTGCGTGCCACCACTGGACAGGTTAAGCCGTCTTAATAACTCTTGCCGCCGTGGCTCGCAGGATTCAAACAAAGTCTCAAGGTTTTCATTGGTTCGTGATGCTTTATAAGCCAGATAAGCTCGATCAATTTGTTCAGGCTCGGCTGAAAAAAGCATAGCCAACTGTTCAAAAAAAGAACGCTTTTCGTCATCGTCCAAACGGGCATAAATTTCCAGCGCCCGACTAGCAAGGCTTATACTTGAAGCCTCACCGTCACTTTGTAACAGGGCCTGGCAGGCCGTTATCAGCTGACTATGGGTGCAATGATCAATGCCGCCAATACGTCGCCAAACAGAAGCCTCTCGCTGGGTAATGCTGTTAAACAACTCTTGCAGAAAACTCATGTTCATAACGCCTTTCCTCAGAGATACCGGAAATTTAAAGGGCGAGTTAGGAATCCATAATCAGGTCAGGAAGCCACGTGACAATTTCCGGGAAAAAGCACAACAGTAAGATGCCAAGCACCATGCATAGGGCATAAGGCAGACTGCCCAGTAAGATGTCACGCAGCGCAATATCAGGCGCTATGCCTTTTATAATGAAAAGATTCAAACCAACCGGCGGCGTTATCAGGCCAATTTCCAAGTTGATGGTCAGGATCACTGCAAACCAGTAAGGGTCAAAATTTGCTGCCAATATAATGGGCAGCAAAATAGGAGCCGCCATCACAATGACGGCCACCGGCGGCAGAAAGAAGCCCGATACCAACAAGAACAGATTGATAATGCCCATCAGCACCCATCGGTTGACTTCAAGGTCAGCGATGCCGCCAGCGACGGTTTGAGTGATGAACAAAGACGACAACGCAAAAGCAAAAATCTCGGCGCAGGCAATGATCAACATGATCATCACGCTTTCACGCAATGCGTCCCGCATAATTGTAACGATCGGCTTGGTCTGCCACATTCTGTAAACAATGATGGCAAGCGCCAGACACAGAAATGCACCCACTCCGGCTGCCTCGGAAGGTGTCGCAACGCCACCATACAAAGCAAACAAAATACCTGACACCACAACCATGAAGGGCAGAACCCGAATCAGGGCTTTCATATTACCTTCAACGTTCTCTTTCATTTGGGCGGCAGCTTGGGCAACGGGGCTGGCGTTGCCGTAACCACCGTGAAGCTTGCAGGCAATCAACGTCCAAACCATGAAAAGACCGGCCAACATAAGCCCCGGAATGGCGCCTGCGATGAACAAACGGCCTATCGATGTTTCAGTAGAAATGCCATAAACAATCATTGTGACCGAAGGCGGGATCAGAATACCCAGGGTGCCACCAGCAGCAATACAGCCTGCAGCCACACCATCGGGGTAGCCACGCTTGCGCATTTCGGGAATACCAAGTTTGCCAATAGCCGCGCTTGTAGCGGGCGACGAGCCGGACAAGGCCGCGAAAATTGAGCAAGCGGCAATATTTGAAATTGCCAGTCCTCCCGGAAGCTTACCCATCCACAGGTCCAGTGAGCGATACAGGTCGCGACCGGTCGGAGACGAGGCCACAGCCGCACCCATCAGGATAAACATGGGAATAGCAACAAAACCGAAAGAGGCCATATTGCCAAAAAAGGTTTCCCCAAAATAAATCAACTCACCAACGCCGCGGTCCAGCACCAAAGCACCGAGAGCAACGGCGCCTAGAGCAAAAGCAATTGGGGTGCCTATAGCCATCAAGACCAACAGCGCTATAACAACCAGAATGCCGCTTGTAACGGGATCCATATCAGACCTCTCCACGAAGAATTTCTGCTACGTATTGCAGCGATAGCAAGCTTGCACCAACGGCCATAGGCAACACCGCGAGCCACAGAGGCGGATTCCACACCGTGCCGGTAGTCCAGGCCATGGTGTATGCTTCGTAGACGTAGTACCAGGAACCATAAGCCAGGGCGACGCAGAAGCTCAGCCCCACAAGCGAGGCCGTTAAGCGCATGATGCGTTTTGGCAATCCATGCAGAGCGTCTGGCAGTACGGTTACGGCTACGTGACCGCCGGTTTTCAGAACGTAAGGCGTTGCCAACAACATAGCTGCGGTAATGGCATAGGTTGTAAACTCTGTTTGCCAAACGGTGCTTTCACCAAGCACATAGCGGGTGAAAACCATTTGCACAACAACCAAAACGCCAAGCGCAAGCAGAATAGCAGCGAACACGGCGGTGACAATCGCAAGCGTGTCCATAACGCGGATATAACCTGCAATGGCGCTATTTCGAGATGCTATTGCATGGGTTGTGGGCTGAGACATAAAAACCCCAAGGTCGGATAGTGTGAGTATCGCCCCAGCAATGAGGCGTCACGAATGGATACCATAGTCACCGGGGCATATTGCCCCGGTCAATTGAAGGCTAACGACCTATTCGACAGCGAGCGCTGCGTCAATCAGGGCCTGGCCGTTAGGTACATTCTCAGCGAACGTTTTGTAGGAGCTCTTTTTGGCAATATCGAGCCACGCCTGATAGTCCTCAGGTGTCATGTTCACGACTTCAACACCATTCTCTGCAAAAATGTCAGCCATCTTCTGGTCAAGATTCGCAGCCTCTTTGGCAAAGTACACTTCGGCCTTGTCCGCAGCAGCCATCAGGGCATTTTGCTGGGCTTCATCGAGTTTTCTCCAACTTTGCTCCGAAATCAGAATTGGCTCATACATGAACCAAAGAGCGTTGGCCCCGGGTGCAGTCAGGCAAGTTACCTGCTCGTATATGCGGTAAGAGACAAACGAACCTGAAGAGGTATTGGCTCCGTCCAGCACGCCAGTTTGCATTGCAGTATATATTTCGGACGATGGCATAGAAGCAATTGAGGCGCCCGCGACGGCAAGCATCTCATCAAATGCGGGGCCAGCCGCTCGCATGGTCTGCCCCTGGACAGTATCGGGTGAAGTCACACACTGCTTATTAGATGCAAAACCGCCGGCTAACCAAGCATCTGCCAGCACCCGGGCACCCGCATCGTTAATAACCGTTTTAATCATATCCATAAATTTAGAGTCGTTCAGCCGCTGGGCGCGTTCATGGCTGCGAACCAAACCGGGCATCAGGGTTGCTGAGAATTCAGGGTGACGTCCACTGGCGTAGTCCAGCGGCAGAGAAGTCATATCCAGCCGTCCGCGAACGAGCGCACCCCACTGCTCTTGTGCTTTGAACAGTGACTGACCGGGGTAAATTTGTAGTTCCAGACCAACATCCGCGGCTTTTACTTCACGGGCCATGAGCTGGACCATTTCATCCCTGACGTCACCTTTGCCGCCTGGGAACTGATGCGACACTCTTAATGTTGTATCGGCTGCGGCTGCACCAATGAGTGAAAACGAGAGGCTGGCAGCGATAGCCAGTTTTGCGAAAGGCAGTTTCATAGTGATCTTCTCCGAAGCTTTTGTTTTTGTAATATCCATCAGCTAAAGCTGATATATATATCATTATCTTTTATGTGTACTATTGTCAACGTGGCGTGATGTATAGCGAGAGACCACGATGCAAAATCTGCGTTGACAACCGCCGGAGCAAAGCCAGCATGAAGCGTCAAAATACTCAAAAGCTCAAAGATTTCCTGGAAGACGCCATCATTAATGGCCGCCTGCTACCCGGGGAGAAGTTGGATCCCGAAGCACTTTCAAAACAGTTCGGCGTGTCCAGAACCCCTATCCGAGAGGCGATTCAGCAGCTTTCTACCAGTGGCTTGGTGGTGGTATTACCGAAAAAAGGAACCTTTATCGCGAAGGTGAGTTTCGATCAGCTCATCGAGATGTTCGAAGTCATGGCAGAGTTCGAAGGGATGTGCGGACGGCTGGCCGCCCGCCGCATAACGGAAGATGAGCTGATTGTGTTGAAGGCTGCGTTACTGCGCTGTGAAGACCCGGCTATTCGAGCAAACCCTGACAACTACTATTACGAAAATGAACACTTTCATAATTGTATTTACAACGCCAGTCACAATGCATTCCTTGCCACCGAAGCACGTCAACTCAAACAACGCTTGAAGCCATACCGTCGCTTGCAGCTTCAAATTCGTGGTCGCGTAACAGACTCCATTCAGGAGCATCGCAATATCTATTCAGCAATTAATGCGGGGGATGCGGCACTAGCGGAGGAGAGACTTCGGCAACACGTGCTGATTCAGGGCGAGAATTTTGGCGATTTCGCGGTACGGGTCAAGGCGTACAGCGACTTGTCACGGGAACCGATTCGAATGCCCGCGACTCAATAATCGAATAAAATCAAGAAACATGCAGTTCCTACCACATAGACTTCTGAGCGGTAGAAACTGCATCGACGGCGAATTACTGTCCGTATTTCGCTTTTGCTTTCAACCGGTATGCGTGCAGTAACGGTTCTGTGTAGCCATTAGGCTGCTCGGCGCCTTTCAGAACCAAATCCATAGCCGCCTGAAACGCAATACTGTCGGCAAAGTTATCGGCCATTGGGCGATAACTTGCGTCACCGGAGTTCTGCTTATCCACAATCAACGCCATGCGCTTCATGGTCTCTTCAATCTGGTGCTTGTTGCAGATACCGTGATACAGCCAGTTCGCCAGCAGCTGCGACGAAATTCGCAGGGTAGCGCGGTCTTCCATCAGGCCCACGTTATTGATGTCGGGCACTTTGGAGCAACCTACGCCGCTGTCGATCCAGCGCACCACGTAGCCCAAAATACTTTGGGCGTTGTTATCCAATTCCTCTTGAATTTCCGCAGCGGTCAGATCTTTTGAATTCAGATTGATGGGCACCGTGAGAATGTCATCCACACTTGCACGCTTGCGGCTTTCCAGCTTCTGCTGGATATCAGCCACATTCACCTGATGATAATGCGTGGCGTGCAGGGTGGCAGCAGTCGGTGATGGAACCCAAGCGGTGTTGGCACCGGCTTTTAGATGCCCGATTTTCTGTTCCAGCATATCAGCCATCAAATCCGGCATGGCCCACATGCCCTTGCCAATTTGCGCCACACCGCGAAACCCGGTTTCCAGACCGATGTCTACGTTCGACTGTTCGTAAGCGCCAATCCACGTGGCCTGCTTCATTTTCCCTTTGCGGATAAATGGTGCAAGCTTCATGGAAGTGTGAATTTCGTCACCGGTACGATCCAAAAAGCCGGTGTTAATAAACGCCACGCGATCTTTCGCGGCGTGAATGCAGGCCTTCAAGTTCACCGTGGTGCGGCGCTCTTCATCCATAATGCCCACTTTCAAGGTAAAGCGCGGCAAGCCCAAAACGTCTTCCACCCGGCCGAAAAACTCGTTGGTAAACGCAACTTCTTCCGGGCCGTGCATCTTCGGCTTAACAATATACATCGAGCCTCGGGCGCTGTTCTGAAACCGGCTGTTGCCTTTCAGGTCGTGCATGGCCATTAGCGATGTCATCACACCATCCAGCAGGCCTTCCGGCACTTCGCTGCCATCTGCCAGCAGAATCGCCGGGTTGGTCATCAGGTGGCCCACGTTACGAATGAACATCACGCTACGGCCTTTCAGCTGAAGCTCGCCACCATCGGCAGCGGTGTAAACGCGATCTGCGTTCATCTTGCGGGTTAGCGACTTGCCACCTTTTTCAAAGGTTTCTTCCAGGCTGCCATTCATCAAACCCAGCCAGTTGCGATAGGCCAGAACTTTGTCGTCTGCGTCTACTGCGGCTACCGAATCCTCACAATCCATAATGGTGGTCAGCGCCGATTCCATCAGCACGTCTTTAACGTGAGCACCATCGGTTTTTCCGATGGGATGGGTAGCGTCGATCTGGATTTCAAAGTGCATGCCGTTCTTAACCAGCAGAATGCCCGTAGGAGCGTCTGCCGAACCAGTGTAACCGACAAAACCGGTTTCATCTTTCAAACCGATGCTGTCACCGTTTTGCAGGTCCACAACCAGTTTGCCACCGGCAACATGATAGAGCGCTGCGTCTTTGTGACTGCCAGAGGCTAAAGGCGCTGAACTGTCCAGAAGGTCACGGGCAAACTCGATCACGAGCTCGCCGCGCTTCGGATTGTAGCCTGCAGTCTTTTCGGCGCCGCCCGTTTCAGGGATCGCGTCGGTGCCGTAAAGCGCATCGTACAAGCTGCCCCAACGGCTGTTGACTGCGTTCAGGGCAAAGCGCGCGTTCATGATTGGCACAACAAGCTGTGGCCCCGCCATGACAGCTACTTCAGGATCGACGTTAGCCGTGGAAATGCTGAAATTGGCGGGCTCGTCGACCAGATAGCCGATTTCTTTCAAGAAATCTTTATAAACGGACATATCTGGAGCCTGGTGCTGGTGATTGTGATTCCAGGCGTCCAGTTTTTCCTGCAGGGAATCGCGTTTGGCTAGCAGCTCACGATTGCGGGGCGCAAGATCGTTGACGATTTTGGCGAAGTCAGCCCAGAATTTGTCTGCATCCAGACCCGTTCCAGGGATCGCTTCATTATTAATGAAGTCGTATAAATTCCCAGCAACCTGAAGACCGTCAAGCTTTACGCGTGATGTCATCGTATTTCCCTCAGTAAGTTAAAAAATTCACGGACGCCATATTCTACGTGATATGGCGCATCGGATCATACCCCAAATAAATCCATCATTTGGGGTATTTTCTTAATAAACTAGGGCTTATAACGGGTGTTAGGCGGCTTAACCGCGTCGCCAACTGGTACCCTCTCGGGAATCGTCCAGAATAACGCCCTGCCCTAACAGCTCGTCACGAATCCGGTCTGCGCCGGCGAAGTCACGAGCTTTGCGAGCGTCCGCACGGGCCTGAATCATCCCTTCGATTTGCTCGGCACTCAACTCATCGCCCTGCCCGCTGCCACTGTCACCCTGAAAAAACAGCTCCGGGTCTTGCTGTAACAAACCCAGCACAGAGCCCAAGCGCACCAGCACCGTAGCGCTGGCCGCAGCGGCTTGTTCGTCACCGTCACGGCGCTGCTGGTTCATTTCGCCTGCGAGCGCGTGCAGAGTCGCCATCGCGCCCGCACAGTTGAAATCGTCATCCATGCGCTTGGCGAACAGAGTGTCGTGTGCAGTCTGCGCCACCGCATCGCTGGCTAGCGGAGTGATACCGCGCAGCGCATTGTAAAGCTTGGTCAGGCTACGACCGGATTCAATCAGATTGTCTTCGGAGTAATCTACCTGGCTGCGGTAATGGCTGGACACTAAAAAGTAGCGCACCACTTCCGCCGGGTAGGTTTCCATAATCTCGCGGATGGTGAAAAAGTTACCCAGTGACTTGGACATCTTTTCTTTATTCACTCGAATGGCACCGGCGTGCATCCAGGTGTGCGCAAACGTGTGACCTGTCGCGCATTCCGACTGGGCAATTTCGTTTTCGTGGTGAGGAAACAACAAGTCTGGCCCACCACCGTGAATATCAAAGGTGTCACCCAGGCAGTGATTAGCCATGGCCGAGCACTCAATGTGCCAACCCGGGCGACCATTGCCCCAGGGCGAAGGCCAGAACACATCGCCAGGCTTCGCCGCTTTCCACAGCGCAAAATCCGCGGGACTGCGCTTTGCCTGCTCTACGTCCACCCGGGCGCCCGCCAGCAGGTCTTCCAGCTTTTTCTTGCTGAGCTTGCCGTAATCCGCAAACGACGATACCAAAAAATACACATCGCCGTTGCCCGCCGCGTAAGCGTGGCCGCCGGTAATCAGAGTTTGAATCATCGCGATCATGTCGCTAATGAACGCCGTAGCACGGGGTTCAGCGTTAGGCGACAACACACCCAGACGGGCTTCGTCTTCGTGCATGGCGGCAATCATGCGCTCAGTCAGGTCGGTGTACACCTCGCCGTTTTCATCGGCGCGGCGCAGAATTTTGTCGTCTATGTCAGTAATGTTGCGCACGTAGTTCACATCAAAACCACTGTGGCGCAAATATCGGGTGATCACATCAAACGCTACCAACACCCGCGCGTGGCCCAGATGACAGTAGTCGTACACGGTCATGCCGCACACATACATGCCGACTTTGCCGGGCTCTATGGGTTTAAACTCTTCTTTTTTCTGGCTGAGGGTATTGTAGATTCTGATCACAAAATGCTCTCGTTTACCGTTTCGTTGCGGGCCTGAACGTAACGAGCCGACCTTTGAAAAGGCCGGCTCGTTGCGAACTATTTACCCCAGGAATCGCGGAGGGTGACGGTGCGATTGAATACCGGTTTGCCAGTTTTTTCCGTCAGCTTCTGGTCGAAGAAAAAGTACCCTTCGCGCTCGAACTGATACGGCAGATCGCTCGCCGGCGACGCCAAATTGCGTTCGGCGCGAGCACCTTTCAAAACCACCAAAGAATGCGGATTCAGGTGGTCCAGCATATCGCCTTCTTTATCGCTGTCTGGCGTTTCCGCGTTAAACAGGCGGTCGTAAACGTTAATGTCGCACTCTACGCTGTCCGTTGCGGATACCCAGTGAATCACACCGTTGGGTTTGTAGCCTTCAGGGTTCACACCCAGAGTGTTTTCGTCGTATTCGCACTTCAGCTCGACAATCTCGCCACTCTGGTCGCGGATAATTTCGCGGCAAGTCATCACATAACCACCGCGCAGACGCACTGCCTGATCAGGTGCCAGCCGCTTCCATTTGCGCGGCGCTTCCAGGGCAAAATCTTCACGATCAATAAACAGGGTTTGGCTCCATGTCACTTCGCGACTGCCCATGTCCGGATTTTGCGGATGCACCGGCAACACCAGGGTTTCGGTTTTGTCAGCCGGATAGTTGGTCAACGTGACCTTCAATGGACGCATAACGCACATGGCTCGGGGCGAACGGATGTTCAAATCTTCGCGAATGGCGAACTCCAGCATGCCCATGTCTACGGTGCCGCCCGCTTTGTTCACACCGATCATGTCGCAGAAGGTACGCAAAGACTCAGGCGTGTAACCACGGCGGCGCAACCCTGAAATGGTGGGCATGCGCGGGTCGTCCCAACCGTCAACGATGTGCTCGTCCACCAAACGTTTGTGTTTTCGCTTGCTGGTAATAGTGTAGTTCAGGTTCAGCCGCGCAAATTCAATCTGGCGCGGGTGACAAGGTACGCTGATGTTGCTCAGCACCCAGTCATACAGCGGGCGGTGATCTTCGAATTCCAGCGTACACAGGGAATGGGTAATCCCCTCCAGCGCGTCCGAAATCGGATGGGTATAGTCGTACATCGGGTAGATGCACCATTTATTGCCGGTCTGGTGGTGTTCGGCATAGCGGATGCGATACAGAATCGGGTCACGCATATTGATGTTGGGCGACGCCATATCAATTTTCGCTCGCAACACCATTTTGCCGTTTTGGAAATCACCGTCGCGCATCTGGCGGAACAGTTTCAGGTTTTCTTCCACCGCGCGCTCGCGATAAGGGCTGTTGCGGCCAGGCTCTTTAAGGCTGCCACGGTAATCCGCCATTTGGTCGGCGCTGAGGGCACAGACGTAAGCATTACCGCGCTCAATCAGCTCTTCGGCAAAATTGTACAGGGCATCAAAATAATCCGAGGCAAAATGCACCTTGCCTTGCCATTGATAACCGAGCCATTCCACATCCGTTTTTATCGCGTTGATGTATTCCTGGCTTTCTTTTTCCGGGTTGGTATCGTCAAAGCGCAGATTGCATTCACCACCAAAAGTGTTGGCAATGCCAAAATTCAGGCAAATGGCTTTGGCGTGGCCAACGTGCAGGTAACCATTGGGCTCCGGCGGAAAACGGGTCACTACCGTGCCTGTGTGCGCGCCTTTGGCGACGGCGTCTTCAATCAGGCTCTGAATAAAGTTATGGGCTTTCTTGGGCTCGGCGCTCATACAATCTCTGCAAAAAGGAGGTGAATCTGAGCCACCTATTATACGCATAAAAGCACAGCAGACTCATGCACCGCGCCAAACTCTTGCGTACAATGGCGAACAACGCGCTCAGCGCGCAACCTTCCCTCACAAAACAGGAAAATCCGATGATTCTGCTGACAACTAACCACGGCCCCATCAAGCTAGAACTGGATTATGACAAGGCACCGGAAACCGCTAAAAACTTCGAACAGTATGTGCGCGAGGGTTTTTTTGACGGCCTGATATTTCACCGGGTAATCAGCAACTTCATGGTTCAGGGCGGCGGCTTCGAGCCGGACATGACCCCGCGCAAAACCCGCGCGACTATCCAGAACGAAGCCGACAACGGCCTTAACAACATGGCCGGCACCGTTGCCATGGCCCGCACCATGGACCCGCACTCCGCCACCGCGCAGTTTTTCATCAACGTTGAAAACAACGGTTTTCTGGATCATTCCGCCAAAACTGCGGAAGGCTGGGGTTATTGCGTCTTCGGTAAAGTGGCCGAAGGCATGGACGTAGTGGACAAAATTCGTGCGGTGCGCACCACTATGAAAGCCGGCCACCAGGATGTACCTGCGGAAGACGTTATCATTGAAAAAGCCGAAGTGATTGAGGACGGAGGCGCGGCGTGACCACGCTGTTCATTTCCGATCTGCATCTGGAAGAGTCACGCCCGGACATTACCCGGGCGTTTCTTGCCTTTTTACAAGATCGCGCAGTGGGTGCTCACACACTGTACATTCTGGGCGATTTCTTTGAAGCCTGGATTGGCGACGACGAGCACACGCCCCTGCAAGAGCAGATCGCGGCAGCATTGAAGCAGGTCAGCGACGGCGGCACAGCTGTGTATGTAATGCACGGAAATCGGGATTTTCTGCTGGGTCAGGATTATTGCCAGCGCATTGGGGCAACCCTGCTGGACGACCCAACCGTGATTGACTTATACGGCACCCCTACCCTGCTAATGCACGGCGACAGTCTTTGCACCGCCGATGTGGAATATCAGAAATTCCGCGCCAACATGCGCAATCCGAAAACCCAGAAAATGCTGCTGGCCCGCCCGCTCAAAGATCGCCAACTGATGGCTCGCCAACTGCGCGAACTGAGCATGGCCAAGAACAAGGGCAAGGCCCAAGCCATTATGGATGTCACGCCTGAAGATGTGGTGCGGGTAATGGAGCAGCATAACGTGCCGCAGCTGATTCACGGCCACACCCATCGCCCCGCCAGACACCCGCTGCAGGTAAATAACCAACCTGCTGAACGGATTGTGTTGGGGAATTGGGACAGCCACATCTGGTGGCTGGAAGCCGCAGCGGGCAAGCCGCTGCAACTCAACAAACAGGCGTTTTGAATCAAGCCGGGCGGCGATCCACCATATTGGTGGCGTAACCCTCGGCAACCACTTTGCCACCGACCGTACACACGGTTTTTAGCTTGACGCGGCGCCGTCTCAGATCAATTTCCTCTACTTCCGCACTCGCCACAACGGCGTCATCAATAAATACCGGCGCCTTAAAGCGCAGCTGCTGGTCGATGTAGATCGCACCCGGCCCCGGCAACCTGGTGCCAAGCACCGCAGAGATCAACGCCGCGCTGAACATACCGTGAACAACGCGGGCTTTGAACGGAGTCGTTCTGGCGTAGTCGTCATTCAGGTGAACCGGGTTGTTATCGCCGCTTAATTCAGCAAACTGCACAACATCTGCGTCGGTGATAATTCTGGTGACGCTGGCCGTCATGCCTACTTCCAAATCTTCCAGATAATAACCGTGTAGCTCGTCCATCTTATTTCCTTTTTTTATTCAGAAAAACTCGGGATTCAACTAAAGCCCAACTGCGCTTTTTTATTCCCCTGCTACACTCAAAAGGTAACCTGATTTCTATCGTTGAAACAGACTACTAAATACCAACCGGCAGACACACACAAACTATTGGCCGAGCTGAATTAACGGAAGATAAAACAAAACCCAAAGGAGAATTATATGCCAAATCGTGTCGCCATTGTGACGGGTGCCATCGGAGCCCTGGGCACCGCAATGTGCAAACAGCTAACCGATCAGGATCGTACGGTTATCGCCACTCACCGCCCCGGCGACGAGCCGCGCAAAAAAGCTGAACAATGGCAAAAAACCATGGCCGAAGCCGGCTACACCGTGAACATTATGCCGGTAGACGTTGCGGACTACGATAGCTGCAAAGCGTTTATGGAAAAAGTGGAAAAAGAGTTCGGTCCGGTGGATGTGCTGGTCAACAATGCCGGCATCACCAACGATGCGCCGTTGAAAAGAATGGGGGCAGATCAGTGGACCCAGGTTATCAACGTAAACCTGAACTCCATGTTCAATATGTGCCGCCACGCGTTCGAGGGTATGTGCAACCGCGGCTTTGGACGCATTGTAAACATATCTTCCATTAATGGTGGCAAAGGCCAGTTTGGGCAGAGCAACTACGCTGCGGCCAAGGCTGGCGTTTACGGCTTCACCAAATCAATCGCACTGGAAGGCGCACGCAAGGGCGTCACCGTAAACTCGGTTTCACCGGGCTACATCGACTCCCCGATGGTGCGCGCCGTGCCTGAGAAAGTTCTGGAAAGCATTGTTGCGGACATTCCGGTGGGCCGCCTTGGGCAGCCAGACGACATTGCCCGTGCGGTGGCTTTTTTAACCGCCGAAGACGCTGGCTTTGTGACCGGCGCAGACTTGGTGGTCAACGGCGGCCAATTCATGGGCTAACGCCAAACCCCGAAAAGCCTAAAGCGAAGAAAGAAAGCCGGAGTGAATGTGAACTCCGGCTTTTTTAATGACTGAGGTATAAGAGTGCATCCAGCTTGAGACGATCAGGGTTCTGGCAGTTTCATTACGTCGGGCTCGCGATAGGTATTCAGGCGCTTGCGCCAGCCGGGCAACCACTGCTCGCGCTCGCGCGCCTGAGTCGCCAGCTCAGCGCGACGGGTTAACACTTTGTCGGCCGCTTCGCGGAACTGTTGCAATACCGGATCGGAAGATTGCTCCGGCATGGCTTGAAGCACCTGCAGCAAGCCCCAGCCTTCACCTTTATAACGCTCAGACGCTACCAACCCTTCGCCCTTGAAGTTCACATAATCCACCAACGCATAAACACCACCCGGTGTTTGGCTCAGCTGCGCCAGATGATTGCTTACCGCAAGCTGCCGGGCTGATGGCGCCGACTCAACAACGGACTTTATAGACACTTGCGCGCGGCGAAATATGAACTCGGCCTGAACACCTTGAGTGCCCGCCAAAAATTCTCGCAGTTCCGCTACCTGAGGTGAATTTTCAACTGCTTCAAAGGCCACTTTGTCTGCCCAGGGTGCGTCAAACGGCTTAAGCTCCCGCAGCCAATCCGGAATAGACCGCTGACGTTGGGCCATGTAATCAATCAGTGTGGGAAAACTCTCGACAAAACCAGCTTCAACGTCTTTTGGGTACCAGATAAAATGGCCAATGCCGAGTGACGGAAACGCCTCACCGTCATTCCAGTGCACCAGGCAGCGAAACTGCCCCGCGCATTCGTTCTGAAAAATTTGCTGGCCGATCCAGTCAAGCTGCGCGGGTTTTAGCACCAGGGATATGTCGCTGACGCCCCCACCGGCCACCTGCGGCTGATTAACATCCAGGGTGTCGCGCTCCGGATTTACGCTCTGCCCGGACCGCCCGACATCGGCGTTTTGTTCGCAACCGGCCAGCAGTGCCGCCAAAGCGCCAACCAGTATCAACGTAAAAAGTGCAGACGCTCGAGTGCGATACTGACGCTGCCTACAAACACTATTTTTTTCCACCGTTCAGGCGCCCCCACCAGGGTTTATTTTATCCTCAGTGCGCAGTTCAAAATCACTGGCGTCGTGGCGCTCGCGGAGCTGTTTATGAGGCTCGCCGGTCACTTTATTCACCATACGACCGCGCTGTACCGCCGGGCGTTTTGCCACATCTTCGGCCCAACGCAACACGTGGGTATAGCTTTGCGCGTCCAGAAATTCTGCTGCTTCGTAAACCAGATTTTTAACCAGCGCTCCGTACCAGGGCCAAATCGCAATGTCTGCGATTGTGTAGGTGTCACCGGCAATATAGCGATTGTGCGCCAGCTGCCGATCCAGCACATCCAGCTGGCGTTTGACTTCCATCGCGTAGCGGTCAATCGGGTACTCGTATTTTTCCGGTGCGTAGGCGTAAAAGTGGCCAAAACCTCCGCCCAACATTGGCGTGCTGGCCATCTGCCAAAATAACCAGTTTAGAGTTTCGGCGCGGCCGGCGGCGTCTCCAGGCAGCAGCACGCCAAATTTTTCGGCCAGATACAAAAGCATAGAGCCCGACTCAAACAGCCGCTGAGGCGGTTGCGCTGAACGGTCTAGCAGTGCAGGAATTTTGGAGTTGGGGTTAATGTCGACAAAACCACTGCCAAACTGATCGCCCTCGCCAATGTTGATCAGCCAGGCGTCGTATTCAGCACCAGCGAAGCCCAGTTCCAGCAATTCCTCCAGCATCACGGTAACTTTTACGCCGTTGGGCGTCGCCAGTGAATACAGTTGAAACGGGTGTTTTCCTGTAGGCAGGGGTTTGTCGTGGGTAGCACCGGCAACCGGCCTGTTGATACTGGCAAAGACACCGCCGTTGGCTTTGTCCCAAGTCCATACCTTTGGCGGCGTATAACTCTTGTCTGGCATTGTTTACCCTCCGAATTGCGAAGTGAATGTGTGGCGCTGGCGGATGCAATCGGCGGGCAAAGAACCTTGAGAGAACCTTACTGTTCCACAAAAGCTCGCTCGACAACGTAATGCCCCATTTCTCCCCCACGAGCTTCTTTAAAGCCCATGCTGTTGAGTATGGCGCAGGTATCTTTGAGCATACTGGGACTGCCGCAAATCATGAAGCGATCATTCTCGACATCCAACTCTGACAAACCCAAATCCCGGGTGATTTTCCCGCTTTCCATAGCGTGTGTCAGCCGCCCGGTGTGGCGAAAGGGCTCGCGGGTTACCGTCGGGTAATACAGCAGTTTGCCATCCACCATTTCACCAAAGAACTCGTTCTCTGGCAGAGCTTCGATTTCGTGCTGGTATGCCAACTCGGTAACGTAGCGCACACCGTGAGTTATGATCACTTTATCAAATTCTTCATACACGTCCGGGTCTTTTATGATGCTCATAAAAGGCGCAAGACCGGTGCCAGTAGCAATCAACCACAGATTTTTTCCTGGCAGCAGGTTATCCAGAATCAACGTACCCGTAGGCTTGCGGCTAACAAGAATTTCATCACCTACTTTTATTTTCTGTAGCTTGGACGTCAGGGGGCCGTCTTGCACTTTGATGGAGAAAAACTCAAGCTCTTCTTCATAATTCGCGCTGGCGATACTGTAGGCGCGCATCAACGGTTTGCCTTCCGTTTCCAGGCCAATCATCACGAAGTGGCCGTTCTTGAAACGGAAGCCGGGGTCGCGACTGGTTTTGAAACTGAACAGAGTATCGTTCCAATGGTGCACACTGGTGACGGTTTCTTTAATCAGATTGCTCATTTCACCCTCTTGCGTTAATTCGCGTTAAATAGGAATAGCGTGTTTATCAGCGCCAGGCTGCGTCAGCGGGCCGCTGTGAAAACGAAACTCGGAATCAGGCTGTTCAATCAGCTTTTGTTCTATGGCCAGAAAAACCGCAACTCTGTCGTCAACCCCGCCGCCGTTGGCCTGCTCGGCCAGAGCCAGGTAGTCGCGGTAATGGCGGGCTTCGGATTTCAGCAAGCCGTTATAAAAATTGGAAAGCTCGGTGTCAAGATACGGTGCCAGGGCCGCAAAGCGTTCACAGGAGCGTGCTTCAATAATGGCGCCAATCACCAGCAGATCGACCAGACGGCCAGGGTCAGAACTACGCACGGCGGCGCGCAAACCTGCCGCATAACGTGCCGGGGTTAAGTGGCTATAACGAACTCCGCGCGCGGTCATCAGAGCCAGAACCTGTTCAAAATGCCGCAACTCTTCCCGCGCCAGTCGCGACATTTTATGCAGAAGATCTGGATTATCCACATAGCGGTACATCAGGCTGAGCGCTGTAGACGCCGCTTTTTTCTCGCAGTGGGCGTGGTCAATCAGCAGCAAATCCTGATTCGCCAGAGCGTTATCAATCCAGGCCTGAGGCGTCCGGCACGGTAAAAAGTCATTAATACTAACATGAGCACTCCCGTGAATACGTTCATTAGTGCTGTCGATATTAGTCTCGATAGTACTATCGATAGTGCTCTTAATAGTGCTGTCGATAGTACTATCAAGAGCGCCGTGGGCGTTTCTGTGGAGAGTACTCTGCAGGGCGTCTTTCATGAAATCCCGAACATTGGGTTAAAATTGATGCGTCAGTATAGCGCAGCTAACAAATCTCTCCGACCTCTGTCCAATTTAACTTTATAAGGGCTTTCCTGTATAATTCAGCGCCAGTTTAAAGCCTTTTCACAACAACATTCCCGCCAGGCGCCTTGCGCGACCAAAGCGGAACACTCCAACCGATGAGGGTCAAACCGTGTTAGAAGCCTATCGTGAACACGTTGCCGAGCGTGCAGCTCTGGGTATTCCACCCAAGCCTCTGAACGCCGAACAAACCGCCGCACTGGTGGAACTGCTGAAAAAGCCGCCCGCCCCTGAAAACCAAGACGAAGACGTACTGATTGACCTGTTGGAAAACCGTGTTCCACCCGGGGTGGATGAAGCCGCTTATGTAAAAGCCGCGTTCCTGACCGCCCTTGTTAAAGGCGAAGCCAGCTCCGCAGCGATTAACAACGGCAAAGCAATCCAGTTGCTTGGAATGATGCAGGGTGGCTACAACATTACCACTCTGGTGGACCTGTTAGACAATCCCGAACTGGCCGAACCCGCCGGCATTCAACTCAAGCACACTCTGTTGATGTTCGACGCCTTCAACGATGTGAAGGTAAAAATGGACGCCGGCAACGCCGTTGCCAAAGACGTGATTGAATCTTGGGCTAACGCAGAATGGTTCACCACGCGTAACAAAGTTGCCGACAGCATCAAAATGGTGGTGTTTAAAGTCACCGGTGAAACCAACACTGACGACCTGTCGCCGGCACCCGATGCCTGGTCACGCCCGGACATTCCGTTGCATTCCCGCGCGGCTTATAAAATGACCCGCGATGGCCTGAGCCCCGAAGAACACGGTGTTATAGGGCCCATGAACCAGATTGCCGACATCAGCGCCAAAGGCCTGCCCGTTGCTTTCGTTGGCGACGTTGTAGGTACCGGCTCTTCCCGTAAATCCGCCACCAACTCGGTGCTGTGGTTTTTCGGTGACGACATCCCTGGCGTGCCGAACAAGCGCGGCGGCGGTGTGTGTATCGGCAACAAAGTTGCCCCTATCTTCTTCAACACCATGGAAGACGCGGGCGCGCTGGTATTTGAAGCATCGGTTGACGACATGCACATGGGCGATGTGATTGATATCCGCCCGTATGAAGGCAAAATTCTGAACGAAAACGGCGATGTAATCTCCGAATTCGGTTTCAAGTCCGACGTGATTCTGGACGAAGTTCAAGCTGGCGGCCGTATTCCGCTGATCATCGGCCGCGGCCTGACCACCAAGGCCCGTGAAACACTGGGCCTGGGCGCTACCGACCTTTTCCGCCTGCCAGACGACCCCGAAGTTGGCACCAAGGGTTTCACCCTGGCACAAAAAATGGTTGGCAAAGCCTGCGGACTGGAAGAAGGCCAAGGCGTTCGCCCCGGAACCTATTGCGAACCCAAGATGACCACCGTGGGCTCGCAAGACACCACCGGCCCTATGACCCGTGACGAACTGAAAGACCTGGCTTGCCTGGGCTTCCAGGCCGACCTGGTTATGCAGTCATTTTGCCACACAGCCGCTTATCCCAAGCCGATTGACGTGGAAATGCAGCACACAATGCCAGACTTCATGCGTACCCGCGGCGGCGTTTCCCTGCGCCCGGGCGACGGCATCATCCACTCGTGGCTGAACCGCATGCTGCTGCCCGATACCGTCGGCACCGGTGGTGATTCCCACACCCGCTTCCCCATGGGCATTTCCTTCCCGGCCGGTTCTGGCCTGGTAGCGTTTGCCGCTGCCACCGGCGTTATGCCGCTGGACATGCCGGAATCGGTACTGGTGCGTTTCAAAGGCGAAATGCAGCCGGGTATTACCCTGCGTGACCTGGTGCACGCCATTCCTCTTTACGGCATCAAGCAAGGTATGCTGACCGTAGAGAAGAAAGGCAAGATCAACGAGTTCTCTGGCCGCGTGCTGGAAATCGAGGGTCTGGAGCACCTGACCGCAGAGCAGGCGTTCGAGCTGTCTGACGCTTCTGCCGAGCGCTCCGCTGCAGGCTGCACCATCAACCTGTCAGAAGAGTCAGTGGCCGAGTACCTGCGCTCCAACATCACTATGTTGCGCTGGATGATTGCCGAAGGTTACGGTGACGCGCGCACCCTGGAGCGTCGTGCCCAAGGTATGGAAGCCTGGCTGGCAAACCCCGGCCTGATGCGCGCCGATTCCGATGCCGAGTACGCTCACATCATCGAAATTGATCTGGCCGATATCAAAGAACCGATCGTGTGCTGCCCGAACGATCCGGACGACGCTCGCGTTCTGTCCGAAGTCGCCGGCGACAAAGTCGACGAAGTGTTCATCGGTTCGTGCATGACCAACATCGGCCACTTCCGCGCCGCTGGTAAACTGCTTGAGCAGAACAAAGAGCCGCTGAAAGTCCGCCTGTGGATGTCTCCGCCCACCAAGATGGACGAGTCCCAGCTGATGGAAGAAGGTTACTTCAAAATCTACGGCGAAGCCGGTGTGCGCACCGAGATGCCGGGCTGTTCATTGTGCATGGGTAATCAGGCGCGGGTAGGCGCAGGCACCACTGTGCTGTCTACCTCTACCCGTAACTTCCCCAACCGCTTGGGCGATGGCGCAAACGTGTACCTGACCTCTGCGGAACTGGCGTCGGTAGGTGCGATTCTAGGTAAACTGCCGACTCCGGCCGAATATATGGAATACGCCAAAGACCTGAACAGCATGTCGAAAGAAATCTACAAGTACCTGAGCTTTGACAAGATGGGCAACTACACCAGCAAAGCCGCTGAAGCCAATATCGCTTAAGCCTTTGGGACCCAACCGGGGACAGATTTTAAATCTGTCCCCGATCTTCTTCGCCTATCGCTCGATGTGCTGATATTCACCGGCATCAGCCGTCATGCTGCTAACAGCCATGATCGCAATCCAGGAAGCGATGAAGCCAGGAATGATCGCGTAAACGCCCGGACCACCCATGAACTCACCACCCCAGCCCAGTGAAATCCAGACCATAACAGTAACCGCACCTACAACTACACCAGAGATGGCACCGGCACCGTTAGTACGCGACCACATCAGCGATAGCAGAATCAGCGGACCAAACGCAGCACCGAAGCCTGCCCATGCGTTACTGACCAGTCCCAAAACCTGAGAATTCGGATCAGATGCGATAAACGCAGCTACCAAGCCAACCAAGACCACACAAACACGGCCAACGTTCACGCATTCGCGATCAGTTGCTTCTTTGCGCAGGAACAGGCGGTAGAAGTCTTCCGTCATAGAGGACGAGGACACCAGAAGCTGACTGGAGATGGTACTCATAACCGCAGCCAGCAGCGCAGCATAGAGGAAGCCAGTAATCAGCGGGTGGAACAGCAGGTCAGACAAGATGATAAAGAGTGTTTCCGGATCATCAATCACCATACCATTGCGCACTGCATAAGCCCGGCCAAAGATACCCAGAGAAATAGCACCGATCAGCGAAATAGCCATCCAGCCCATGCCAATGTTACGGGCAATCGGAACATCTTTAAGGGTGCGAATAGCCATAAAGCGCACGATGATATGAGGCTGACCAAAATAACCCAGGCCCCAGGTAACCGCAGAAAGCCATCCAATAAAGGTCAGCCCTTCTGTCCATGACAACAGCGTGGGGTCGATTTCATTCAAGGTCTGAGCCGCCTGCGTATAACCGCCGCCGCCCTCACCAAAGAGCACAACCGCCGGCATAAGAACCAGCGCCAGCATCATGATGACGCCCTGAACAAAGTCCGTCATGCTCACTGCTAGAAAACCACCAATAACCGTATATACCAGTACCACGCCCAGTGTGATGATAATACCCACTGCGTAGTCGCTCAGGCCACCGAAGTTGAAAATTCCGGAAAACGCACTCTCGAATAGCTTACCGCCAGCCACCAGGCCAGACGCGGTGTAAACGGCAAAGAAGATGACGATAACGATTGCCGATACCGTGCGCAATGACAGCGCCTGGGTCGGGAATCGATTAGCAAGAAAGGACGGAATGGTGATGGCATTACCATAATGAACCGTTTGTTCGCGCAGTCGGGGCGCAACCAGCGTCCAGTTTACGAACGCGCCCACAAACAGGCCAATACCGATCCAGGCCGAGGCCAAGCCAGATACGTACAACGCACCCGGAAGACCCAGAAGTAGCCATCCGCTCATGTCCGAAGCGCCGGCCGAAAGGGCCGCCACTTTTGGGCTGAGCGATCGCCCACCCAACATGTAATCTTCGGATGAGGACGTAGATGTGCGCATCGCATAAATGCCGATAGCAATCATAAGCCCAAAATAACCAATTAGACTGACCCAAACGCCAATAGCCATGAAACTCCTCCAGTTCAAATAAGACGGAACCAACTCCGACCGTTCGGCGCATTCACCCGATAAGCTCGGATGGTCGCACCGTTTGTTGTTTCAACTTTCTCCGTTCTTGCCTGATAAAGCTCTACTACCTAAAACGCATGCCCCGACATCACAATACTCACTACCTCCCTGTTGTTCCAATTCGTTGTTTTCTTTGCGTTTCGTTCGTTTCCATTCCCTACTAATTTAAGATCATCGCGCCCTTCAAACTTTTTCAATCCCCAGCGACATCAGCGATGCGTTACCGCCTAACGCCGTCGTGTTAATCGTGCGGGTGCGCTCGGTGGCGAAACGTAACACATAGTGTGGGCCACCCGCCTTCGGGCCAGTGCCAGACAATCCACGCCCACCGAATGGTTGAACCCCGACTACCGCACCAATCTGGTTACGGTTGACGTAGCAGTTACCGACTTTTACCCGGCGTTCGATGTAGTCGGCAGTGGACTCACTGCGGCTGTGAATACCCAATGTAAGGCCGTAACCGGTGGCGTTGATTTCGTCGATGACCTTGTCTAGCTGTTCTGCCTCATAGCGCACCAAGTGCAAAATGGGCCCGAAATGTTCGCCGTCCAAATCACTAATACTCCTAATACCATAGGCAGACGGGGCTACAAAATAGCCTTTAGAACAATCACTTGGCAACTTACTACGGCCAATAAACCGAGCGCTAGCTTCAAGATTGGCCAAGTGTTTCTCAAGACTCTCTTTGGCTTCTTGGTCAATCACTGGGCCTACGTCGGTGCTGTGACGTTCCGGGTTGCCGACCACCAGCTCATTCATGGCACCCGCTAACAGGGCCTCTATACGGTCGGCTACGTCTTGTTGAACGTAAAGAACCCGCAACGCTGAACAGCGCTGACCGGCACTGGCAAACGCAGACTGCACCACGTCGCGCACAACCTGTTCCGGTAAGGCACTGCTGTCAACAATCATCGCGTTCTGGCCGCCGGTTTCGGCAATCAACGGCACAATGGCACCGGTGCGTTCTGCCAGCGTGCGGTTCAACACATGTGCAACCTGAGCCGAACCGGTAAAGCACACGCCGGCGATGCGCGAGTCCGACGTCAGCACTTTACCGAGTCTGGCGCCGTCGCCCGGCAAGAACTGCAGCACATTGGCCGGGAAACCGGCTTCAAGCATCAGCTCCATACCCCGCATGGCCACTAGGCTGGTCTGCTCTGCGGGTTTTGCAATCACGGTGTTACCCGCTACAAGGGCCGCCATAATCTGGCCGGTGTAAATAGCCAGCGGAAAATTCCAGGGGCTGATGCACAGAAAAACGCCGCGGCCTTCCATGTACAGCTCGTTACTTTCGCCGGTAGGCCCTGGCAGCGCGATGGCTTTGGCAAAGCGGGCACGCCCATCGTTGGCGTAGTAGCGACAGAAATCGACGGCCTCACGCACTTCGTCAATACCGTCCTGCATGGTTTTCCCGGCTTCCTGGCAGCACAGAGCCATCAGCTCTTCCATGTTCTGTTCCATCAGGTTCGCGAACTTTTCAAGGCACAGAGCGCGCTCTTCAACCGGGCTCTCGTTCCAGTTTCGGAAGCCGGCAGAGGCCGCTTTTAAAGCGTCTTCGGCGTGTATCTCACCAGCCCAGACAACGTCGCCTACCAATTTGTTTTGGTTGTAAGGCGCGCGTACTTCCGTTTTGTCACCGTCGTTGCGGCGCTCGCCGTTAATGATCGGGCAAGCGTGCCAGCGGAAACTGTTCCACTTCTGCAGACTGTTTATTAATGGCTCCAGCTGGGATGCCACGTGAATATTCATGCCGCGGGAATTACGGCGCTGCTCGCCAAAAATTTCAGTAGGTCCAGGAATGCGACTATTCGCCAGCGAGTCGTATTTCTGAAGTTCCTGCACCGGGTTTTGCACCAGATCTTCAATGGGTGTGCCGGCATCGACCAAGCGGTGTACAAACGATGAGTTGGCGCCGTTTTCCAGCAAACGGCGGACCAGATACGGCAGCAGATCTTTGTGGGGACCCACCGGGGCATAGATGCGAACCGGAATGTCGTGTTCTTGTAAAATGCTGTTGTACAGGGCGTCGCCCATACCGTGCAGGCGCTGGAATTCGATTTTACGGTTGCGTTTACTGGCCATTGCCAGAACCGAGGCCGCTGTGTGTGCATTATGACTCGCAAGCTGCGGATACAGGGCGCCTTCCGTGTAATCACTTAGCAAAAAGCGCAGGCACGCCAGGTAAGACGTATCGGTGGCTTCTTTGCGAGTGAATACGGGATAGCTTGCAATGCCCATCTGCTGGCACATCTTGATTTCAGTATCCCAGTAAGCGCCTTTCACCAAGCGAATGGGAATTTCGTCACCGGTTTCCTTCGCCAGTTTTGTCAGCCAGCACAGCGCCGGAAGAGCCCGCTTCGAGTAGGCCTGAATAACCAAGCCGAAACCGCCCCAGCCTGACGCGGCTGGTGATTTCAAGACTTTTTCGAACAGCTTCAACGACAATTCCAGCCGGTCCATTTCTTCGGCGTCTATGGTGATAGACACGTCTTTGTCACGGGCGAACTGCACAAGATCACACACGGTAATGTAAAGCTCGGTGAGCACGCGGTGTTGTTGGGAAACTTCGTAACGCGGGTGCAGGGCTGACAGCTTGATGGAAATCGACGGCCGCGGGGCGCTATTTTGCGGAAAAGTATCATTACCGACTGCCTCAATGGCCTGCAAATAGTCTTTCAGGTAGCGGCCAGCATCGTCTTGCGCCATCGCGGCTTCGCCGAGCATGTCAAAGGAATAGCTGTAACCCATTTTGCGGTAATCACCAGCCTGCTTCAGGGCTTCGTTGATGTCACGGCCCAACACAAACTGCTTACCCATAATGGCCATGGCTTGGTTCATGGCGCCGCGAATCACCGGCTCGCCGCTGCGTTTAACCAAGCGGTTCCAAACGTTCGACGGTGAACCATCAAGGCGCTTGTCCATCTTGACCACACGGCCGGTAAGCATCAAACCCCAAGTCGAGGCATTAACCAGTGTCGATTCACTACGCCCAACATGTTTTTCCCAGTCAGCGCTCAACATTTTATCTCTGATCAGCGCATCAGCGGTGTGATTGTCCGGAATACGCATCAGCGCCTCAGCCAAACACATCAACAAAATTCCTTCCTGGGTATCCAGGCTGTATTCCTGCAGCATCGCGTCAATCATGTGCACGGAGCCGTCTTGCGCGCGCACTTTACCAATCAGTGAGCTGGCGGTATCGGTTATCGTCTTATGCTCGAAGGCATCACTCTGTGCAAGCGGTATCAGCTCTTTCAGATAAGCAGCTTCGTCTACCTGATAGTTTTCCGTTAATTCCTGCCAGAAAAAGGAACGCGGCTGCTCTTGAAATGCCGGCTCCAGAACCTTACTCGCACGAAACATAAAGACACCTCTGCCAAAACGGATACCCAGGGAGCAAGTCTGTCTCCAGTGAAGGCACGCCAAAAAATTGCTACACCATTTATTGATGCCAGTCCTCATACATTAGTATTACTACAGATCCAGATCTTGCAAATTTCTACTGTTTATTTGCAAATTTCTGCGGAAATTGAATTTACCCGCTTAAACCACGAAAAATTAGAAACAATTGGAAGAAATCACAAGAAAACAGAGGGGAATTGGAGCTTAACACCGACCACGCAAAGCACTGGCGGTCGTTCCGCGGTACTTTTTCAACGCGTTCGCCAATGCGCTTTGGGAAGAAAATCCGGTACGGTGACTAATTTCAGACACAGACAGCGACGTTCTCTCAAGCAGTTTCGAGGCTTGCTCGAGTCGGGTTTGCAAAAGAAATTGATGGGGTGTGGTGCCGGTACTCTGGCGAAACAGATCGTGAAAGCGGCTGACACTCAGGCAAGAAACGGCGGCCATGTCCCGAACGCCGATATCACGATGCAAATTTTCAAGCAAAAAACGGCGCACCATGTCCGGATTCACAGCGTTGCGCAGCGGCGCAGGTTGCCGCGGCGTTTCTGCCAGACGCTGAGCCAGGCAATGTAGAATTGTCCCTGCCAAGTGCTGGTGCAGCGAGCTGTTATCCGGAGCCCGGTCAAACTCGTCGGCGGCAAACTGCACCAGGCCCTGAAGGCGGCTGTCCAGGCTCAAGGTACTGGGTTGCCGGAACAAAGGTTTCAGGCGTTGATAGTGGCTGTGAGCACGACTGCCAACGCTGGGCATATAAGGATCGACATCGATCACTAATACATGATTACGCTGGTCACCGCTGTAATCATGGCGAGCATCTGTGGGAACCAGGCACGCACGCCAGGCATCAATGTGGGAAGCATTGCCATCAATGAGCAAATCGGCCTCCCCCTGCACACCTACGACCACTTGATGGTGTTCATGGCGATGCTGGTGCGAAGCGACAGGCAATTTCAACAGCTTTGCGTTCAGCATAAGTTCCGCTCTTTGACGCGAATAAGCGCCTTTCGGGATTCACTCATGTGCACGGAGACTCCGCGTACCACTAAAGTAAAGCAGTTATCGCGCAAAGACTCAAAGACTGACTATGTTTTGAAACAAGCGTTTCACATCGGCACTTACCCGCACCAGTGGCTGGCTGGCGTCAACAATGTGATAACGCCGAGGGTCGCGACGGGCACGCTGCAAATAAGTCGCGCGAATGCGGGCGAAAAATTCAACGGTTTCCTGTTCAAAGCGGTCCAGCTCCCCACGCTTGCGGGCGCGAGCCATGCCGGTTTCGACCGGCGCATCCAGCAGCACAATATGGTCAGGGCGAAGTTCACCTTGTACCAGCGTTTCCAGCAACCCTATGCGCTCGGCAGGCGTGCCGCGACCACCGCCCTGGTAGGCGAAGGTTGCATCGGTAAAACGGTCACACAGCACCCACTGCCCAGCGGTTAGCGCCGGCAGTATGCGCGTGTGCAGATGCTGGGCACGGGCGGCGAACATCAATAGCAGCTCGGTCAATTCATGCACAGGTTCATCCCGCGGCACCAAAAGAAGCTCACGAATCGCCTCGGCCATGGGTGTACCACCGGGCTCGCGGGTGACCAGAACGTTAATACCTGCAGCGCGCAAGCTGGTCGCCGCAGTGGCTAACTGGGTGGACTTCCCCACCCCTTCGGTGCCTTCAAACGTTATAAAACGGCCCCGCTGACTCATGGCTGCACTTCCTGCACTTCCTGTTGCACGGAACTGCTCTCGTTGGCGTCCTCTTTGGGCTCAACGGGCGCTGGCGACGACCGGTAATCACTACGCCGGTTCAGCTGGAACTGCCTGACTGCTCGCTGATGCTGAGCCAGGGTATTGGAAAACGTGTGGGTGCCATCACCGCGAGCCACAAAAAACAGCGCTTTACCGTCAGCGGGGTTCAGGGCTGCGTGAATGGCTTCGCGACCGGCCAGGGCGATAGGCGTGGGCGGCAGGCCGTCAATTCGATAGGTGTTGTAAGGCGTGTGCGTCTGCAGATCTTTGCGGGTAATGCGGCCTTTGTACTGGCTACCCATGCCGTAAATAACCGTTGGGTCGGTTTGCAGGCGCATGCCCTTGTGCATGCGTCGCACAAACACACCGGCTACCTGCTCACGCTCGTGAGCTGCGCCGGTTTCACGCTCCACAATAGATGCCATAACCAGGGCTTCGTAAGGTGTTTTGTAGGGCAAATCCGCGGCCCGGGCAGCCCACTCTTCCGCCAGTACGCTCTGCATACGGTCGAACGAACGTTGCAGCACGTCAAGGTCGGAGTTGCTGCTGATAAATAGATAGGTATCGGGAAAAAACCAACCTTCGGGATGCTCGCCTTCGGCACCTACCGCCGTCATGATTTCAGCGTTGCTCCAGTCTGCCGTTTTTTGTTGCAGGCGCGGAGCCGCGGCCAGCGCCTTGCGCACATCGGCAAAGGTCCAGCCTTCGATGAATTGCAGCGCCCAGTGCTTGGTGTCGCCGTCGATCATCATTTGCAGTATGTTTTTAGGGCTTTGGCCGTCTATAAATTCATACTCACCGGCCTTAACCAGAGTTTGCCGCGGATACAGCCTGCCGTATACCCGCAGCCACAGGCTGTCAGGTACCAGGTTCTGTTGCTCCAACTGCAGGGCAACCTGGCTAAAAGCGGTACCCTGGGGTACAGCAAACAATTGTGGCTGTTCCAGTTGGCCTGGCACATCCAGAGTTTTCAGGCCGTGGGACACCCACAGCGCCGTTCCGGCCGCCATCAGCAGCGCCGCTCCCAGCATCATTAGTATTAATTTATTCAACAAGGACAGTTTTTTAAACAAGGAATCTATTCCAGAGTGGTCAGCAAGTCACAGATTGTCGCAAGTCCGCCGGTGACAGGCAAATGAGCATTAGCCAATTGATAAACCGGCACCACACCCAACACACTACTGAGCAAATACAGACCTTCGCAGGTCGGCGCCCTAATGTCAGCCAGCCTGAGCGAACGTTCCAATACCGGTTCACCGCGGCGGCGCAGGCAATCCAGCACCCACTGGCGCATCACACCGTCTACCGCCAGAGCCGTTGCCGGCGGAGTTATCCATCCGGCCGTGGTTTTTACCAGTACATTGGTTCTGGTGCCTTCTACCAGGCAGTCGTTGTGGTCACACATGATCAATTCAAAAACGCCATCGGTCAGTTCACGAGCCGCCATCACCTGTTCCAGGCGATTCAGGGTTTTCATACCGGCCAATTGAGGATTAACCGTTAACCTTTGCTGCGCAATACCCGCCACCACACCCGTTGCCGGCGGCAGTGGCGGCAACGGCCCGGCGCTAATCAGCAACTGCGGGCGGCTGTTAATGTCTGGACGATAGCCGCGCCCGCCCGGACCACGGCTAAGAATCAGCTTCAAAACCCAGCCTCCTTTCCCGGAATAGCCGTCCGTTTTTTCGCCAAAATCCGAGGCATAGCGCTCCGCCGCCAATTGGCAGGCGCGGATCAGGGCATCGTGGACTACCGTGATACCCAAGCGCTCGGCATCGGCCAGCAGTCGGCGCTGGTGGCGGCCCAGAAGTGCGCCACGCCGGCCCTGCATGCGAATGGTTTCAAACAATCCGTCACCATAGGCCAGCCCACGGTCATTCGCCGCAAGCCCTCCCTCTTCCGCCCACACAATATTCACCACCTTCCCGCTCCCACTTTCGATTCCTTTTCTTGTTCCGCTTCCGAGCCGATTTTTGGCAATAAAAAAGCCGCACCTTGAATCACCAAGGGCGGCTTTTTTATTGCCTACTGAACGTCAACGTATCAGGTATGCGATACGATGTAGTCGATGGCATTCTGAACGCTAGCCAGTTTTTCGGCTTCTTCGTCAGGAATTTCAGTTTCGAATTCCTCTTCCAACGCCATAACCAGCTCAACGGTGTCCAGTGAGTCAGCGCCCAGATCTTCAACAAAAGAAGATGAGTTCTGAACTTCGGACTCTTTAACGCCCAACTGCTCACAAACAATCTTCTTAACGCGCTCTTCAACTGTACTCATAATGTCCTCACTTTGTGTGTCAACCAAGCAACCAATTGCTGCCAGTTTAGTGTAAAGCCTAACTGCAAACAAGCAGCGGCTGTTGGTAACCAATTGTGCGCCAAGGGTTTACCGCACATGCCCGCTTGCGGGCTTAACCCATGTACATACCGCCGTTTACGTGGATGGTTTCACCCGTCACGTAGGCAGCTGCATTCGATGCCAGAAATGCGACAACTGCCGCGACTTCTTCCGGCTCACCCAAACGACCCGCAGGAATAACGTTCAGCATAGCGTTACGCTGACTGTCGTCCAGTTTACGGGTCATATCAGTATCAATAAACCCTGGAGCCACACAGTTGGCGGTGATTCCACGAGCCGACATTTCTTTTGCCAGACTTCTGGTAAATCCTTCTACGCCGGCCTTGGCCGCGCAGTAGTTACCCTGGCCCGCATTGCCCATACCTGCAACCACCGAACTGATATTAATAACCCGGCCCCAGCGCGCTTTTGCCATGCCGCGCAGAACCGCTTTACTGGTGCGGTAAACACTGGTCAAGTTGGTTTCCAGCACGTCGGCCCAGT
>JBALXR010000026.1:0-32310 GCA_036960525.1 Marinobacter sp. | reverse complement strand
TGAAATTTGCTGAAGTTTTAATATTTCCTCTGGAGACCTGCGTTCTCGTTCGTCTCCTGCTTCAAACGCAACCGGCTCAGACACCAAGTTATGCAGCATCGGTCCAATGGCTTCTGGCTGTAGGCCCAGAAACCAAGATCTATACTCATTTAGTGTCACTCTAGCGATGTCATTGGTAGGCATTATTCGGCCCTCCGCGATATCAATCGCTTCAGTAATTCTCACCGCTACAATCCCTGCGTTTTTACCGCTGTTAAAATCACGATAGATTTCTTCAACAAAGTCATAAGTCTGCGCGGCCAGAAAAGAGATATTCAGGGCCGAAGAAAGAAACAAATTAGTCAACATGCCAAGGTATTTGAACGCATCGTCGTCGATCCAATAGACGCGGCGGTAGCCGTTGTCATGAAGTTCCATCTGGAGCAGTTGTATCCACAGCGGGATGGCGTTGAAGGCTAGTTCGAATCCGATGGAATATCCGCCGCCCAGGCCGGCAACGACGTGATGCTTAGCGTAGAAAATCAGTCGCCCGTTTTTCAAACCAATGCCGATGTCTCCTTGTGCTCCTGCGCCACCGGAACCGATCAAATCGGCGCTCATGGTGCCTAAGCTTATCCATTCGGGAACATCTTCGCCGATCAACTTCCACTTTCTGGATTTGCGCAGACGGTCTGGTATAGCCCATTTCATTTCAGCGTGTGCCATCAGGCCGGTCTGGGCTCCGGCAAAAGCGTCGAACTCTGCTCCTGTGGCTTCGCGGTTTTTGTAATCTATGCCTGTAATCTGGATACCGGCTTCTGGGGAGGCTTCTACGCCAATGGAACGGCTGAGCAGTATGCGAGCACCGACGTACCCCCAGCATTTTACATTCAGTTCGCAGGAGAAGTGACCCAGTTCCAGCTCGCCGCCGCCGCTTTCCGTTACGTAGGAAATAGTGACTGGTTTTGCTTCTTCCGGCTTTGGAAACGTGAGTGAAATCAGATCCAGTTGGCCTTGGCGGTAAACCAGATCAGCGCCAATGCTGGTGTGGCCAAATGTATAGCCCGCTGTTGCCTGGCTGCTGCGCACACCAAAGGATGGGGCGTTGTCTGGGCCGTCAATCCCTGTAAGAATATTGATCGTTAGATTGTTTTCCAGAGTTTTTCCCAGCTCTCCGGGTATTCCACTAATCACAAGGCGGGTAAATTGCCCGGTGTAGCTGTCGTCAAAACTCAACAGGTGACGTTCCGCCTCCGCCTCAAACAGGAAGCTGCGTAGCTGCGTACCCCAGTCCAGAAGTTCTTCCGCGCTTCTTTCGATCAATACGCCGGCGGTTTCGATGGTGTTGCAGAAGGTTTCTGGCTTGAACAGTCCCTTTTTATCGAACCAATGATCTTTCAGAGGGAATCTTTGAGCACCGCTGTCCAGTAGCAGTTTTTCCAACGCTTTGTCTTCGCCAGGTTTCTGTGCGGCTTTTATCGAGATGGCTATATCGTCAGCGGAATGAAGCTTCTCCGCCTCGCCTAAAAGCTTTCTACCGCCGTTCAGGTCGAGTAATGAAAAATGTTTAAGAGTGGACCCGCCGCAGGGCATGGAAAATTCGCGCAACGGAATACCTGGGCGAGCCAATGTTTGTTGTGGGGTAATCTGGTAATCGTCGGGCTCCCAAACAAACATTTTTGGCGGCAACAGGGCGTTGGCGTTTTTCTGCGCAGTGTCGCGTAGCTCTTGCTGTTGTGCTTGAAGGTTCTGAATATCGGTCTGGTATTTCAAAAGAACGGTTGCCGGGACTGGCCCATTACCGCCAAGGGCGCTGAACCAGGAGTGGCCTTCGTTTTTCATGTCATCCGCAAGCGAGCCGATGCGCCAGTGCAATTTTTGAAAATTGGCTAACTGAACGATCCCGTCACTCGTGCTTTGCCGGCGGCTGGCCAGTGCGTATTCCGGTGTTGCGATGCCTATATTCGCCAGATCAAGAATGGCAAGGGCGTATTCGCGCATCTTATCTTGTAACGATTCCAGCTCGACAAGGTATTGTTCTACCTGCGCCATGTCGGGCTTATCCCTCGCCAGCTCGTACGCCATCAACGTGTGATTGTGGCGAATCGTGTTTATGAAAATAGCCGTGCGGGTTTCGTTGGCGAGCTCGTCGGTTTCAAATTGCCGCCTGGCTTGCTGATAGTCCGTCAGGCTTTTTTTGATGCCTTTTTGTTCCGGCGAAAACAGTTGGCCGTTTACGATTTCATAGCCTGCTTTTTTGGCGGTTGCCAATCCCTGTTCACGCAGGGTTAAAAGGCGTTTCCGGCGGATTTCTACACTATCCAGCCGTTTATTTTGCGGCGTTATAAACGGTTTCTGATCACCGTACAAATCAAGCATCGGTGGCAGGCGAGGGCCATTTTTTCCTGCGGTGTCGGGGCTCCATGTCACCATTTTTTTTAGGTGACTCCGCTTTACGCGTTCCAGTTCTTTGTTCAGGCGTTTTATTTCACCTTCATCCGCCAGGTTGTTGCAGATCAGTTGCTGCCATTCCTCTCGCTCTGCCGGGAATAGAAAGCTTTGAGCCCGGGCCGGTAAGAACAGATCTGTAAGCCCGGCCTTTTTCAGCTCTTCCAGCCTTTGTTCCAGAGTTTCCCGGGTGGTTGCCGCTTTGAGTCGGCCTGCACTGGTTTCAATTTTGTCCAAAACGTTTTGAGGAATCAGCCAAAAACTGCGATGCCCGGTCACGTAAATAATGGTGGCGTATTTAGAGTCTTTGCAGGGGTTTGCTTCCGAATGGGCAGATGAAGAATCGCATTCGGCCACCAGCGGAGGGGGGAGCGCGCTTCCAACCGTTGAGTCATTGACGCTGTGGTCATTCAGCATGCGGTACATCCTTGTTCGCATTCTAATTGGTTCAGTATTTGAGCGGCTGTTTTCTCGCCACTCTGGACAATCGCGCACCACTGTGGCGATTCTATCAAGGGACGTTGAACTTTTAAGGCCATGCGCAACCAGCGCTCCTGATCGGCCAGGCGTGTCAATCCGGCCGAACTGGCAGCCTGGACTTCGTTCATAACAAAGGTTTCAGCGTCGTCATCGGGAATATGCGCGCGGTAAGTGTGTGTTAGCGATTGTGCAAACTGACGGCTGCGTGCGGTATCCATCTGAACTCGTTGCGCTGCTGAAATGGAGAGCGCTTTCTTTGTCGTGGGCGTTGCGCTGCCCGCCTGAGCTTCCCACTGATGCCAGTTTTGATACTGATACCAGCTCCATCGTTCTGCAGGGCCGGTCAGCCGCTGGCGCTGGGCAGGTTCCAGAACTTCCAGCAGAGGCCCCAGTGAGCGCGGATCGTAAAAGCGGAATAGGGCGGGCTTGTTGTCCAGTTGCACGGTGATCAGTGAGCGTAGGTGACCGGCCATCGTTGCCAGGCTCACATCGCGCGCATGGATAAGCACACTCAGGTACTCGGTCCGGCAGCGTTCGATCAGCGCGTTTTGAAAATCGTCGAAGCCTCGCAGTTCAACCAGAATGGGCCCGGCCTTCCAATCACTGTTTTGCTCGCTGCCAAAATAGAGAGAGATCCAGGGGATCTCCTTATGCTCAAAGTGACTGTACAGCCACCCTAACAATACGTTTTCTTCTTGCTGGGCCAGGTCTAAAATGGCGAAATCGGCGTTTTGCGGTTTTGATTTCCCGTCTGTAATGCGCTCAGATGGGTGCTGAGGGATGTTTTGAAAAGCACGTTCAATCATGGTCATGAATGGCACAGTCTCCGCTTCCGTCCATTTTACAGGCAGACACGAAAAAGTGTCCGGCTTTGGCTGCGCGGGTTTTAACCCCTCTATCCAGCGAAGAGAGATCAGACATGATGACGGACTCAGCCCTTTTATTCTGACGTTGATCAGCGTCAGCCAGCTGCACTGAGTCTTTATCTGGCTGCTCGTGCTCGTCAAGGTCTTGGGGTAATTCTGGTGATGGAGCGTCGGCGGCAGAACCATCCCCAGCCCCGCCTCCCGAATTGAATCGCACCACCGGCCCGGACACGGTTATGCCGCCGGGATCTAGCTTCACAAAACTGCCGCTAGCTGACAGTGTGATTTCTGCGCCTGCTTCAATAATTACTTTCAGGCCGGCTTTGTGATGAATCTCGGTTCCGGCTTCGACCAGCTGGGCTTTGCCAACGTGGCTGTGGTGGCTGCCGCCTGTGGTGAGGCTGCTGTTACCGCCGGTATGCTGCCGCTGTTCGCCGTTAATCGTGCTGTGTTCGCTGCCTTTGGTGTGGCTAAAGCGGTTTTTTACAACGGTCAGATGGCTGTCGTTTTTGATGACTTCAGTGCGGTTGTTCTGGGTGAACAGGTCCAGATTTTTCTGTGCGTGGATGTAGATGTGCTCTTTGTCCGCTTCGTCTTCAAAGCGCAGTTCGTTGCTGCCTTCGCCCTTGTGGGTTTGGGTTTTCAGGGTGGTGCGTGTTTTGTGCCGGGGCAGAGCGTAGGGCGGTGTGTTAGTGGCGTGGTAAGTGCGGCCGGTGATGATGGGCTGGTCTGGATCGCCGTCCAGAAACGACACGACCACTTCGTGGCCCACTCTTGGCACCGTCATAAAACCGTACTGACCGCCTGCCCAGCCTTGGCTGACTCGTAACCAAGCGCTGCTTTGTGTTCCGCTTGATTCAGAGCTCTCTGTCTGGCCCGTCCGTGAATGCTGATCCCAAGGGAAGCGCACTTGAACCCGGCCGTGTTGGTCGCAGTGGATTTCCTCACCATCAGGCCCGGTCACGATGGCGATTTGTGGGCCGTCCATCAGCGGCCGGTGAGTGCATCGGGGGCGCCAGTTGATGTTTCCGGGAACCGCGCTGAAGCGATTGTGGTAGGTGGTTGGCTTAGCGCCGGCTTCTTCTTTCAGCGCTTGTGGCTGGCTGCCGCTGTGAGCAACGCGGGTTATCAGCCAGTCCTGATTTAATTCTTCGTTGTTGTGGCGGGTGAGCTGCACTTTGGCGCCGCAGGTAAAATCAGCGCGGTTGCTTTCGCCGCGGGCGATGCTGGCGTCATTCCTCAGTGCATCTAACTTGGCTTCGGCAAACCGTTTTCCGCTGGCGTCGGTTTTAAAGCGCCCGGGGTATTCGCAGTGTTGGTAGTCGTCGCGGTGCTGAAGGCTGCTGGTGGAGTGTTCTTGCGTCAGTGCATAAGCAGGATTGTGAAAGGTGTAGTCTTTCATGGTTACCGTTGCAGCTCTTACCCGTTGCTCGTATCGCAGGCGAAATACCGCGGGTCGCCGACTGCTGCCACCGGCTTTGGCATTGTATTCAACAGCTTCTAGCCTGGGGGCGTTGCGGTGGTTGTCGGCCACTATCAGAGCGGGTTGTTCCTGGCCGTTAACGCTGCCGTGTTGATAACGCCCGTGTTGATAACGATAGTGCCAGCCTTCTTCGGCGGCCAATCGCTCAAGGAAAGCAAGATCGCTTTCCCGATGTTGCACGCAGTATTCCCGTTCAGGCGGTGTGTATTGCAAGTCAAACAACGCATTGGCCATGCCTCGTTCGCGCACAAGCGTACTCAGGATGTTGTCGGTGCTTTTGTTTTGGAATATGCGGCTGTTGTGCATTAGCCCCAGGCGCCATAGGGGCGGCTGGATAACCACTTCATAGTAGGTGCGGCGGTGTCCGCTGTCGCCGCGAACAAATTCGCTGACAACACCGGTAAAGCGGCGAATTGCTGCGCCGTTCTGCCAGATGGTCAGCTCTAACCGCTGCTCCAATATGTCAGCGGCCGCCAGCGTTGGCAGGTTGCTGGCCATTTTAAGACGACCATGAACCAGCTCCGACAGGCCTTCGGTGAGCTCAAAGCCGACTAAGGAGAAAACATCTTCGGGCAGTTCGCCGACACGGGCGGTGAACTGCAATCCTTTTGCTTGGTGCATATCTTCAGTCCTTGAAAATATGTGTATCTGTTGAAAAATCCAAGTAGGACGTTAACAGCGCGGTTAAAATAAATCCACGGACCAGCTCTCGGTTTTGAACACTTGCCTATAACTTCACGCACACGAACAGCGCGTTTCCAGAGGTCTGGTCCCAAAGAGCGATTGTGTCGTAATCGTGTTCGAAGATGTGAACGTCAAAATACGGCAACAGAAGCTCTTTCAGTTGGTCATAACTCACCGCTACCATCGGGTGCTCGTCCTGCCACGTTTGTGTAATACCGCCGGTGGTTTTGCGGATGCCCAGTTTGAGCGATTGCCGGTCACCCGTGCCACCATAATGCCAGGCCGAGCTAAAGGTGAAGTGACTGCCCTCATGGTTGGCGGTGTGGCTGACGCACAGGTTGTTGTCGATCTTGTGTTTGTCGACCGCGTTAAAACAGAACACGCCACCTGTCTTTAACGCCTGGTGCACGCGGGCGAGGCATTTTTTTAGCGCCTCAAGTTCGCCGCTGTAATGAATGGAATACAGAAAACAGGTGATCAGGTCCAGCTTCTCATCCACTTGAAAATCGCACATGTCGCCCAGTGAAAACGGTGCTTCCGGGCAGCGGATTTTTGCCATTTCCAGCATGGGTTGGCTAATGTCCAGCCCGTGGCTGTTGTAGCCGGCATCGATAAAGTAACGCACGTGGGGGCCGGTGCCACAGGCCAGATCCAGATGGATATTCCCGCCATTACCGAACAACTGGTGCAGGCGCTGTGCGCTGTGGCTCTGGGCCTGGTAGTCGATGTCGGCGCACAGCAAATCGTAATAGCCTGACAGGTCGGTGTAGAGCGCGTTAGAGGACATGGCAGCCTGAGTTTTAGCATAAAATAAGGTGACGTGGATCGTATCCCAAAGCGCGACAATTGCGAAGTCGGCATTTGGCTTTAGCTGGCGCTGGTTGCCTTCTGCCGTGGATTGCGGGGGTAATAGCGCTCAGGCAGGCGCTCTATGTGAGGAAAGAAGCGAGTGTCTTTGTAGGGCATTTTCATAAAGCCGGACACGCCAAGGCCGGTGATCTTGTCGACAGCGGCCAGAATTTCGTCCAGGTGCTGGCAGAATTCGTCTTCTTTGTCTGGGTCCAGCAGGCGGTACTGGCTGTGAATTTTCAGGTGTAGGGGCAGGGCTTCGAAGATGATCATGCCGGTGTGGCGGATGCTGTTCAGGGCTTCCAGTGCAGTGATAATGGTGGGCGGCAGTACCAGAAATTCTTCCGGGTCTGGGCCGTCTTCAAAATAAGAATGTACTCGTGAACGGTCTTCTACCTCTGGCGCCGAACTGATCTGATAGGGCAAATGCATGGTCGGCGGCGTGACAAACGGCTGGTCGGCTTGATCGCGTTCAATGTGCAGTGTGTCGCGGGCGTTGAATAGGCAGCTTTTAAAGATGCCCTGTCGGTAGATCGCCTGGGCGAGGTTGACCATGTTGTTGACGGCAGTCGTGAAGGCGCTTTTCAGTTGTGGGTCGTGCAGGTGCAATGAGGTGTCTACATAAATGCCGTCAGGCTCCCAACGCACCGCCAGACCGCCTTCTACCGGGTAGCGGCCAAGGCGGCTGACCGCAGCCAGGAACGCTTTTTCGGTGTCGCCCATGCCCTGCATGAAGTTTTTGTAGTAACGGTCCAGCTGCACGTCGTTGACGTCGTCCAGGGTGTTTACCGCGCCTTCCTGGCGCAGGAAAGATTTGCGCGAGCTGTACACCACCGTGTCGATTTCGCGCCCGGGCTGGCGTATCCACACCGGCACCAGTGGAACGGGCGCAGGTTCGGGCAGATCAATCATCACCGTGCGCGCCATTCTGGGCATTTCCCGAATGTAGTAGTCACCGGCCTGTTGGCGATGCTGGGGATCGGGGCTGAGCATGCTGTCCAGCATGCGAGCGAATTCCATGGGTAGTCCCAAGGAGTCGGCGGGTATTGCCTGGTGGCCAAAGCGGCAGGACTGGCCAGAGGCCAGGGCGTAAAGAGTAGCTGCGGCGCCTTGCTCATCGAAGCGCGGTGATGACAGTCCGCCGTAAAGCTGTTCTTCGCCAATAAAGTACACGTCGCCCAGTCGCGCGTTGGTTTGTTGCAGGTTGTCTGACATCAGCTCCATCACGCTGTTGTTGAGGAACTGCTGATTGGCATCCAGCTGGGCGAACACCGACGAGCCCCAGTCGATCAGGGCGATGTTTTCGTGCATGGCATCGAAGACCAGATTCGAGGGTTTGATGTCGCCGTGCACAATGGGCCGCTTGCCGTCGGCGGACTCCCGTCGCAGGTTGCGCAGGATGTCGGCTAACTGGTCGGCTATGCGGATAATCAGTCGCGGCTTCAGGCGCCCCTCGCGCAGCGATACCACTTCCAGATTCAACCCCGGCGCCCGCTCCATCACCAGAATGGGCTGGCTGCGCGCCCGTTGGAACGCAACCAGGCGCGGCACCCGCGGGTGCTCTACCTGCTCCAGAATATAGGCTTCGTCTTCCAGCCGGTCGTGCAGGTGGCGTGGCAGATTGATGCGGATAAATTTGAACACGTGTTCCAGATCGCTGGCGCCTTCCAGTGTTAGCCTACCGGAAAACACAAAGCCGTAAGCGCCTTTGCCGATCATCTCGATGTCGCGATAACCTAGCGCTTGCAACTGCGTAGTACAAAGCGCAACCCAGTTTTTTAGTTTGCGCGCATCGTCGTGACTGAGCAGGTAAATAGACTGCTCTTCGGGTATGTAAAACTGTTGAATCTGCGAGGGTGGCGTTTGCTGCCCTAGCATTTTTTTCGGCCGGGCCATCTGGCTTAGCCCAAGTGCAACAGCATGGATTGTGGCGATTCCAGATAGCCTTTCCAGCAATTGCTGAAACGGGCAATGGTGCCGCCATCGATAATGCGGTGATCCCCGGCCCAGCTGACGGGCATGATGGACCGCGCGGTTACATTACCTGCCTGATCAAAGCGCGGCAGCGTTTGGGTCCGCCCCAGAGCCACAATCGCCACTTCCGGTGCGTTGATGATGGGTGAAGCGTAGGTGCCGCCTAATGCCCCAATGTTGGAAATGGTGATGGTGCCGCCTTTCAGGTCGTCTTGAACCACGCGGCCTTCGCGGGCAGCCTCGGTCAGGCGCGCCACTTCATCGGCAATTTCCAGCAGGCTGAGGTGTTCCACGCCTTTGACGTTGGGCACCATCAGCCCGGCTTTGCTGTCCACTGCCATACCAATGTTGCATTGGGGCTGGTAATGGATTTCGGTGACCTCGTCGTTTACCCGGCTGTTCAGGATCGGGTAGTCGCGAATGGCCAGAGCCATTGCTTTCATGATGAACGGCATCAAGGTGAGCCGTGATCCGCTGGCTTCGGCCAGGGGTTTGAGCTGCGCGCGAAGAGCCAACAGTTCGGTCACATCAATATCTTCGCTAAAGATAAAGTGCGGGATGCTGGAGGCTGCGGCCACCATACGCTTGGCCATCACCGCCTTTATGCCCTTAATGGGCTCTACCCGAACCTGCTGGTCAGTGGTGCCGGAGCGCTTTGCTAATAGATTGCCTGATTGAGCGCCCGCAGACTCGTCTGTTTGGCCTTCTGATTGCTTCAGGTGAGCCAGCACATCTTCTTTCAATACCCGGCCGTCTCTACCAGAGCCGCTGATGTGACCCAATGGCAAGTTGTACTCGCGCACCAGGCGTCTTACCGACGGGCTGGCCGGTGTTTTGATTTCCGCTGCGCGGGTTGTTTCATCAGAGTTGGCGCTATCGCTCGCCTGTTTTTTTGTGTCGGCCTTTTGACTGGCCGGCGTTGAGCTTGCGGTGGCTTTTTCTGAGGCGGAGTCGTCGGTATCGTTGAGGGTGCCGTGTTCTTGCTCGCCACCCTCTTCTGACAACTCAAACAGCGGTGCGTGCACTTTGGCAATGTCGCCTTCTTTGTAATAAAGACGCTTAATCTGTCCTTTGTGAGGTGCCGGTATTTCCACCAGCGCTTTGTCGGTCATGACCTCGACCACCGGTTGATCTTCTTCGATCATGTCGCCTTCGCTGATCAGCCACTTCACCACTTCGCACTCCACAATACCTTCGCCGATATCGGGCAGTATAAAATCACTCATGTTGGTTCTCCTGTCCTGATACCGGGTTAAAATTCGACACTGTCGCAAATGGCTTCATACACCTTCAACAGATTGGGAAAGTGTTCTTTTTCCAGTACCAGCGGAAAGGGCGTGTCCATTCCGGTTACCCGGGTAATGGGCGATTCCAAGTACAGAAAGCATCGTTCTTGAATAGTGGCCGCGATTTCGCCGGCAAAGCCGCCGGTCAGCGGGGCCTCGTGGGTAATCACCAGCCGCCCGGTTTTCAGAACCGATTTAGCCACGGTATCGACGTCCCAGGGCAAGATGCTGCGTAAATCGATCACTTCGCAGGAAATGCCGTCTTTTTCTGCCATTTCCACGGCGTGTTCGATCACTTCCATTTGTGCACCCCAGCCCAGAACCGTTATATCTGTGCCTTCTTTGAGGACTTCGGCCTCGCCCAATGGAAGTTGATAGGCCTCCTCGGGCACTTCGCCTACGGAAGCCCTGTAAAGGCGCTTGGGCTCGAAGAACAGCACCGGGTCGGGGTCGTGAATGGCGGCCAGCAAAAGGCCTTTGGCCTGATGTGGGTTGCGTGGCACTACCACTTTCAGGCCCGGTGTGTGAGCAAAATAGGCTTCCGGCGATTGGGAGTGGTACAGGCCACCGGCAATGCCACCGCCGTAAGGTGCGCGAATGGTTAGCCCGCCGACGTCGAACAGGTTGCCGGAGCGATAACGGAATTTCGCGGTCTCGTTCACGATCTGGTCAAAGGCCGGAAAAATGTAGTCGGCGAATTGTATTTCCGCCACGGGCACCGAGCCCTGGGCCGCCAGACCGTTGGCAAAACCGATGATGCCTTGCTCCACTAAGGGCGTGTTAAAGCAGCGCGACTTACCGTACTTTTGTTGCAGATTGCTGGTGGCGCGGAATACGCCGCCAAAAATGCCGACGTCTTCGCCAAAGCACAGCACCCGCTCATTCGCCGCCATGGCAGTATCCAGGGCGTTGTTGATGGCTTGCAGCATGTTCATTTTAGCCATTTCAAGCCTCTCCTTTTTGGGCGCTGGCGGGCTTTCCAGTGATGGCCGGATCGTTCGCGCTCTTTGGGTAGGCGTCCGGGTGCCGGCGAATGTGCGCTTTCAGCTTTTCGAACTGCGCATTCAGGGCTGGCGGCACTTCTTTGTAAACATCGGTGATCAGTGTTTCCAGCGCCGGTGGTGGTCGTTTTTGCGCTTGTTTCATAGTTTCGAGAACTTCGCGGCGCAGGCGCTCCTGTAATTCTTTTTCTTCTTCGTCGCTCCACCAATCGTGTGACTTCAGCCAGTTTTGAGTGCGCAGAATCGGATCTTTTTCACGCCAGATGGCTTCTTCGTCTTTGCTGCGGTAGCCGGAGGGGTCATCGGAAGAAGAGTGGGCGGCCAGCCGGTAGGTCATGGCTTCAATCAGTACCGGGCGGTTCTCTTCAACAGCCAGTTGGCGGGCTTTTTCGGTGGCTTGGTAAACCGCCAGAACGTCGTTGCCGTCTACCCGAATTACGTCCATTTTGTAGCCATAGGCCCGCGGTGCTATGCCATCGGCAGCGAACTGCTCGGTGGCCGGCGTGGAAATGGCGTAACCGTTATTGCGGCAGAAAAAGATCACTGGTACTTGGTGTACCGCGGCCATATTCAAAGCCGCATGGAAGTCGCCTTCGGAGGCGGCGCCTTCACCAAAGTAGACGAGGGTACAGTGGCCTTCACCGGCCAGCTTCTGGCCATAAGCATAACCGGTGGCCTGGGGAATCTGGGTGGCCAACGGCGATGAAATGGTCATGTAATAGAGTTTTTTCGAACCGTAATGCACCGGCATCTGCCGGCCTTTGCCGTAGTCTTTGTCGTTACCGAACAGCTGGTTCATGAACTCTTCGATGGTGAATCCACGGTAGGCTAGCGCACCTTGTTCGCGGTATTGAGCCATAATCATGTCGCTATCGCCCAGCGCGGCTGCGCTGCCAATAACGGCGGCTTCTTCACCGGTGCACTGCATGTAAAAGCTGAGCCGGCCCTGGCGTTGGGCGGCTAACATGCGCTCGTCCAGAATGCGGGTAGTGACCATGGCTTGGTAAATGCGTAGGGCTTTTTCTTTGCTTATATCAGGGGCTTTACCGCCTTTGTAAAGCGAGCCGTCCTGTTTCAGCAGTTTAAAGGTGGCAATTCGAAACTCCGCGCCATCGGTAAAAATGGGGGAGTGCACGGTTTTTGACTTTGTTGTTGTCATTATCCTCGTCCTTGGGTGGTGGCTGGAGGAACACAGAGCCCCTTGTGAGGGCTTTGGTTTTGTCAGGTTATGGGTGCTAGGATTTTCCAGAGTATAGATCGCATTGTGCGAACCCGCTGCATGGAAAAGTTGACCTTAACGTAAAGTGCGGTTTTTGAGTAGTGTCTTGAACTGTATCTTGAAGAGTATTGTAGAGAGCGTCGTGGAGAGTAACTTGAGTGATATCCCAAGCACTATATTGAACAGCATCTTGAGTGAGGTAATTCCATGGTGGATGACAACCGGCACATCGTTTGCCCCAATTGCAACAAAGTAAATCGGGTGCCTGCCAGTCGCTTATCGGCGGGCGGCACCTGCGGTGCGTGCAAACAGCCGTTATGGCCAGATGACGTGCCCGAGTTTACTGAACAGGCGTTCGCCACTCACATCGCCCGCAGCGACTTGCCGGTGCTGGTGGATTTCTGGGCCAGCTGGTGCGGCCCGTGCAAGGCTATGGCGCCGCAGTTTGCGCTGGCGGCCAAAGGTTGGAAAGGTAAAGTGCGATTTGCAAAACTGAATACCGAGCAGCACCCGGGCCCGTCAGGGCAGTTTGGGATTCGCAGCATTCCCACGCTGATTCTGTTTCGTAATGGCCGCGAGCATGCTCGTCAGAGTGGCGCCATGAATCAGGCTCAGATTGATCAGTGGTTGGGCGCCCAGCTGAATTAGCCTGATGGCGTTCAGTCGGCCTGTTTATCCAGGGCTTCCTGCTCGGCTTTGCGTTTGCGTACCTTTTCCAGTTTCTCTCCAGAAAGACTCATGGTGCTGGAGGTGTCACGCAGCATAAACAGACTGCCCAGAATCAGCGCCAGCGAGGCAAGTAAGATAATCCATCCGATCATTGGCATAGCAATTGTCCTTATACAGAAAACACTCCTTTGATAATGAACCTGTAATCTGAAACAGGCCAGTGTGTTGTTTGGTGGCTATAAGTTATCAACCGGTCAATTTCCCGCCAACCTTCGTCCTGGCCTATTTTTACAGGGTTCAGCGAGGCTGTCCTAAAGCTTTTAACAAGGTTATCCACAGCTTTTGTGGGTAAAAGCACACTGGCCTGTTGGGGATTTAAATACTCTTTGGCTATTTACTTATTCCTGTATGCATCACTTTATCTATCAGGTAATTTCCACCACACTCCGTGCCATTCAAAATCAGGAATTGGTTTTATGCCAAAGGGTTGTTCAGTGTTGTCGGGAGTCAGAGCGGCACGGTGAGTTGGGCGAACATCTCTAAAAAGTGACCGAAAGGCTTAGTTAAATTACCCTGAGGGTGAGGGCGGTTGTGTGGCAGTACGTACAAAATCACGGGAGTAAACATGGCGGAACAACAGGTTGTTGTCATCACCGGTGCCAATCGTGGCATTGGTCTGGAGCTGGCGCGACATTATGCGCGTGAAGGCTGGCGAGTTATTGGCGTGTGTCGGAAATCTTCAGACGAGCTGGAGGCGGTGGTCGCGCGGGTTATTGCCCCGGTAGACGTGACCTCGGATCAGGATGTGGCGCAGCTTGCAAAAGCCCTGAGCGGTGAGCGTATTGACCTTCTGATCAATAACGCCGGCTTGTTGCAGGAGAACGAACTGGGCTGTATCGACTTCGATTCCCTGCGGATACAGATGGAAGTGAACGCCTACGGCCCGTTGCGGGTAACCGAGGCGCTTATGTTACTCATTCCCGCGGGCGGAAAAGTAGCAAATATCAGCAGCGTGCTGGGTTCTATAGCTCGGAACGACTTTGGTGCGCGTTATGGGTACCGGGCATCAAAAGCGGCGTTAAACGCCTTCGGCAAGTCCCTTGCGGTAGACCTTAAACCGAGGGGCATCGCGGTCGCGCAGTTGCATCCGGGTTATGTGCAAACCGGCATGACCAAAGGCGGTGGCGAGATCACCACGACCGAGTCTGTAGAGGGCCTGACGGCGCGAATTGCGGCGCTGAGTCTTGAAAACACCGGCTCGTTCTGGCATCAGAGGGGTGAAGTGCTGCCTTGGTGATTTTGAGCATAGAAGAGGCCAAAAAGCCCAGCGGGACATCCCGCTGGGCTTTTTGCTGTTCGTAGTCACGTGGGCGTGCTGATTCACGCAGCCTTGGTGACCATTGCGCGACGGCCTGCAACAGCGCCAATGCCTAGGAGCATCAGCCAAATTACCGCCGGTTCGGGTACGGTGACTTTGTTGCCTGAAGCCAGCAGTGCAAAAGCTGCGTGACCCAACCGATTATGGGCTGCGGTGGTGGGGTGTATATTGTCCCAGAACAGATAGCTGTCGGCGTTGGTGCATTCGACTTCTGCTGTTAAGTTGGTGAGGATGTCTAAAGTCACCGAGCGGCACTGGTCTGTGGTGTTGGTGAAACCAGAGGTGCCAGTGGTATCGTCCAGAATGGATCCGAATATACCGAAAACATCAAGGTAGAATATGGATGCTGAAGTGGTTGCGCTCAACGCGGTCAAGCGCTTTTCCAGGCCCTCATTCCAGTCTTGGCTGACGGCTGTGGCTGCTGAGCTTTCAGTAGAGCCAGCAAACTCGGGAATCATTCCTAAATTTGGTAGGTTTGGCACCAGCAGTGTGCGTACCCCGTTGGCTACTAACCGAGTCATCACACCTATAAAACTGTCCAGCTGGGCTTCAATAGCGGCAATCGGGTTTATCACGTTTACCAAGTCGCGCATGTCATTTCCACCGGCCCAAGTGATGAACAGATCGCCCGCATTGGCGCTGTCAGGCTGGTTATTGTTGTACTGGTCTTCCTGATCCAATATTCCTGCGCTGACGCCACCGTCGTTATTGACACGGGCGCCGCCAAAGGCATAGTTATTGCCGCCGCCTTCGGAATTGGTGGCGCGCGATATGCCCAGTGAGTCGGCCAAGTATTCATGCCAGACCGGGCCATTGGAGAAGCGACCATTGCTGCCGTAACCCACAAAGTTGGCAACAGGCGCAAAGCCACCGAAAGGAACTCTGCTTTTGGTATTTCCGGTATCAGACAAACTGTCGCCCAACACAAAAATGTTGTTAAACGTAAGTGGGACCGCAAGGACCAGGCTGCTGGTAAACGTTATCGATGCTGCAAAAATAGCGCGTTTAAACAGTGCAACGGTTCTGGTTTTTCTGATCATGAAGCACACCTTTTATTGTTAGGCGCCAACAAACAGGCTCGCCGCGATCCGGAGTCGGGTCGTATCGGATAAGCAAGCAAAAAAACGCCGATTCACGGAGGGCCAATAGGAAACAATTGATTAGCGAGAGGGTCGCTGATTTTTAGGCAAGTTTAAGATGAAGGTGTAAAAAAAGCTGACGTTCTGGCGTCAGCTTTTTTTCGATATTGACTAATCTTCTTCCTCGTTGGCCTGCTGGCGGTCCAGGCGATCACGCTCTTCTTCCTTCGCCGCGTCAATCACTTCCATTATTTCGCCCAGGTCCGCGCTGTGGGTGTCGTGAATAAAGCACCCGGTCAGTTTGCTGGAGGGGTGCAGTCGGCCACTTTCGTACAGCTCCCAGATTTCTTTGCCGTAATCGGTGTTCATCAGCTCCGGCGCGTACTTGCCAAAGTAGCGGCGCATGTTGTCTACGTCGCGCTCCAGCATGCGTTCGGCGTTGTTGTTGCCAGAGGCGTTCACCGCTTGGGGCAGGTCGATAATTACTGGCCCCTGATCATCCAGCAGTACGTTGAACTCTGACAAGTCGCCGTGAATAAGTCCGGCGCTGAGCATGCGCACGACGTCGGCAATCACCTGCTGGTGGAAGTCCAGCGCCTGTTCGCGAGTCAGATCAACGTCGTCCAGCCTGGGCGCGGCTTTGCCATCGGCATCGCTGATCAGTTCCATCAGCAGTACCCCATCAACAAAGCCTGATGGCCGTGGCACCCGCACACCGGCATCCGCCAGGCGGTAAAGCGCGTCTACCTCGGCGTTCAGCCAGGCGTCTTCATGCTCTTTTTGGCCGAAGCGGGTTTTTTTACCCATGGCGCGGGCACGGCGGCTGTTGCGCACCTTGCGGCCTTCCTGGTATTCCACGGCCTGCTTGAAGCTGCGTTTTGACGCTTCTTTAAACACTTTGGCGCATCGAACCTGGTCGCCACACTGCACCACGTATACCTGAGCTTCTTTGCCGCTCATGAGCTGATACAGCACGCTGTCTATCAGCCCGTCGTCTAAAAGGGATTGTAATCGTTTTGGTGTTTTCATAGGGCCGCAATCTTACATTAAATCGGTTTTGGTTGTGTTGATCTGTGAGAGCTACCAGCAAAGCGCTTCTGACGGTAGAATCACCGAGTCTGAACCCGTGCCGGCATTTGCTTGGCACCGGTTTGTTTATCATGCTGTTTTGGAGCTTTGAAAATGCCTAGAGCAAGTGAAATAAAGAAAAACTCTGCTATCGAGTTTGAAGGTCGGGTGTATTTTGTCAAGGATATCGAGCGGTCTGTACCCCAAGGCCGAGCTGGCGGCAGCCTTTACCGCATGCGATTGTACGATGTGGTTACCAACATCAAGAAAGACGAGACCTTCAAAGACGGCGATATGCTGAATCTGGCGGACTTGACTCGCCGTACTGCGTCGTTTTCTTACGCCGATGGCGAAGAATACGTGTTTATGGATACCGAAGATTACACACAGTATATGCTCAGCAAAGAAGCCATTGCCGAGGAGCTGCTGTTTGTGACCGAAGAAACCCAAGGCATTATGGTTGTGTTGATCAAAGATGCACCCGTAGCGCTGGCCCTGCCCCCCACGGTCGATTTTGAAATCGTGGACACAGCACCTTCGGTGAAAGGTGGCTCTGCCACAGCCAGAACCAAACCGGCGACTATGGTCACAGGCTTGGTGATTCAGGTGCCTGAATACATTTCCACCGGCGACCGCATCAAAGTGAATGTGGAAGAACGCAGGTTCATGGGGCGGGCGACCGCAGAGTAACGGGCATCTGCCTAGTAAGTCGTGCCAGGAGCGCGCAGACGCTATGTTTGAAACGCAATCTGAAGCAAAGCCTGAAATACAGCCTGAAACACGTAAAGCGTTTGTTGCTTTGGTTGACGGCAGTCAAATTGCGCCCGCAGATGCAAACCGCGCCGCTGCAATCGCCGGCGTGTTTCCGACTGGCCGGCAGTGGCTGCGCTTTTTAGACGTGTTGCTGTTGTGCCTCGGTGGCTTGGCGCTGGCCTTTTCAGTACTGCTTTTTGTGGCTTTCAACTGGGGTGGTCTGGGCCGACTGGCTCGTTTCGCGCTGGTCGAAGGAGCTGTGCTGCTCGCCTTTTTGGGTTACTGGCTGGTCGGGCGCGAAAGTTTGGTTGGCAAGGTCGCGCTGCTTTCGACCAGCCTTCTGTTGGGTGGGTTGCTGGCACTGTTCGGACAAACCTATCAGACCGGTGCAGACCCCTGGCAGCTGTTTTTTGTGTGGATGTTACTGCTAACACCCTTTGCCTTGATCGGCCGATTTGCGCTGCTATGGGTGCTTTGGGCTGTTTTGGTTAACCTCGCACTAACGCTGTACTTTCAGCCTATGGGCGGCTTTTCAACGGAGGCTTATGGGCAGCTGTTGTGGGTTCAGTTTGCCGCGAACGGGTTTATGTTGTGTGCGTGGGAGTGGCTAGCCGGCCGTGCGCTTTGGCTCAATCAGCGTTGGGCGTTGCGATTGTTGGCAATTGCTGCCTTAACGCCACTGACTCTGCGAGTGGTTGAAAGTGTGTTTTCTGGCAGCGATTTATGGCTTCCCGCGTTGGTGTGTTTATTGGTATTGGCGATTGTGTACGGGGTTTACCGCTACCAACGTCAGGATTTGTTTATGCTGACGCTCGCGGCGGCTTCGGTGATTGCGATTGTAGTCAGCTTGCTGGTTAAACATCTGGTGTGGCACCTCGACAACAGCGGGGGTGTATTACTGATGGCCGCAGCGTTGATGGCTATGAGTACGTTGGCCGTTAGCTGGTTGCGCTCTGTTCACCGGGGATGGCAGGTATGAACGCTGAACATCAACGGCTATGGATCAGCTTGCAACAGCAAGGCTTGGTAGAGGGCGCGCCGCCAGCGTTTAAGGAGGCAGGTTCGCCCTGGTACATCTCGGTGTTTATGGGCTTTTTTGGCTGGCTGGCGGCGCTGTTTCTGTTTTTAGCGATCGCGCTGCTGTTTTTCTTTGACCTGGAGCTGGATTGGTTTTTTGAAAGCCCGCTATTGCTGTGGACAATAGGGTTATTGTTGATTGGCGTTGCATTTTGGCTGTTGCGAAGTGCGACCAGCGAGTTCGTAAGGCACATGGCGTTGGCGTTTAGCCTTGCAGGGCAGGGTTTTGTAGCCTGGGGCTCGTTTGGGGGCGCTGATGCTATAGGTGCCACGCTGTTGATCACTGGTTTTCAAATACTTTTAGCGGTGTTCATGCCGGACTTTATCCACCGCGTGTTTTCAACTTGTATAGCCGCACTTGGCTTGCTTGTGTTTGTCGAATTGCCGTTACTGAACGTGGTGGCGGGCGGCACTGTGTTGGCATTTACCGGTTGGGTGTGGCTGCATGAATTCCAGTTTCCGCGTATGTTGCCAGCTCTGCGAGCCTGGGGCTATGGCGGCGTGCTGGCGCTGGTTGCCAGCAGAAGCGAGGTTGTGCTCGGTCTGAATTGGTCGGTGTGGAACGGAGCTCTTGATACGCTGCCTGCGATTTATGGCTGGTCGGCACCGTTGTTGGAGGGCTTGGCTGCTGTTTATATTGTGTACAGCGTTTGCCAGCGCCTGCAGGCAGTGGTTCGGGTGCAAATATTGGCGCTTTGCGCCCTGACAGTCCTGGTGTTAGCCAGTGCCGACGCGCCGGGCTTGCTGGTGTGCATGATGGTGATTGTGCTGGGCCAAGCTGGCAGCAACACCTTGCTGAAAGGCATCGGTATTGCGGGCCTATTGTTTTACGCCAGTGCTTTTTATTATCAGCTGCACGTAACCCTGATGGTTAAATCCCAGATTTTGCTAGCCACCGGTTCACTGCTGTTGGCCGTGCGCTGGTTGATGTTAAGACTGGTGAATGGCCAGGCGGGAGAGAACCCATGAAACAACGGTTAAGCCGCCGAGGTATTGGGTTGCTGGCCTTGTTGGTTGCTTTGGCAATGGTGAATCTATCGGTATTCCAGATAGAGCAGCAGCTGGCTCACGGCAAGGTGGTTTATCTTGATCTGGCGCCGGTAGATCCGCGTTCACTGATGCAAGGCGACTACATGACTCTGAGCTTCGCCATTGGTCAGGAAATTCGCCGTGCCATTGGAAGCATTGGGCAGGACTTTTCAACAGCTAGAACGTCAAGCCATTACGTTATTGTTACCCTCGACAGCCAGAACAGGGCGAGCTTCAAAGCGCTTTTCAACGGACAGGATTTGGCCCCCGAGGAATTACTGCTGCGCTACCGGGTACGCCATAACATTGTGCACTTTGCCACCAACGCGTTCTTTTTTCAGGAAGGCGACGCCGCATATTACGAGGCCGCCAGATACGGTCAATTTCGGGTGAATGAACACGGCGAACCCTTGCTGGTAGCCATGTATAGCGACGATTTGAAGCAGCTTGGTCCACCCGAAAAAACAGACCATTGATAGCGAAAATACCCTAACGTGCTGGATAATACGAAATGAGGTGTGTACGGTAGTCGACCAATTTTCGAAACTGGTCGATACATGTCTTCAAGCAGTGCAAGCACTACCGATAACCCTCATTCTACCTCCTCTGATTCCTCCCCCGCTGGCTCCGCAGATGCTCACCGTTTTGGTGATCCGGTTGTACTGGTTCTAACCATTGGTTTCATCTTGCTGTTCGTAGGCTGGTCGCTGACGGATGCCGACGGTCTTGCAGCCGTGATCGATGTAGGCTTTGCCTGGACCGCCAAGTATATGGGCACCTTTTTCCAGTTGTTGCTGTTGCTGACGTTCTTCATTGCGATGGGTGTGGCCGTCAGCCGTGCCGGTGCCGCCCGGCTGGGTGGTATGGATAAGCCCGAATTCAGCACCTTCCGCTGGCTGTCGATGATTCTGTGCACCCTGCTGGCGGGTGGCGGCGTGTTCTTTGCCGCCGGCGAGCCGGTGTATCACTTTGTGGTAACGCCACCGGCTTTTAACACCGAAGCCGGAACAGCACAGGCCGTTGCGCCAGCCATGGCTCAGGCGTTTATGCATTGGGGCTTCTTGGCCTGGAGCGTACTGGGGTCGTTAACTGCCATGGTTCTGGCTCACGCCCACTACGTTCAGGGCAAGCCTTTACAGCCGCGCACCTTGCTGTACCCGGTGTTTGGCGAGCGCATTATGAGCAGCTGGCTAGGCGGCGTTGTTGACGCCATGTGCGTGATTGCGGTGGTTGCCGGTACCGTTGGGCCTATTGGTTTTTTGGCCACACAGATGAGTTTCGGCCTACACGAGCTTTTCGGCGTGGCAGACGAATTCAGCACCCAATTGGTTATTCTTGGCCTGCTGGCCGTTGTTTACATGGCTTCGGCGGTTAGTGGTATTCACCGTGGCATTCAGTTGCTGAGCCGGTTCAATGTCATTCTGGCACTGGTTATCGGCGCGGTGATTTTTGCGTTCGGCCCCACCCTGTTTTTAGTCAATACCTATATGGCGTCTATGGGCGAGTATCTGACGTCGTTCTTCGCCATGGCCACTATGACCAGTGAAACAGCGCCGGAATGGTGGATGAAGTGGTGGACGGTATTTTTCTTTGCCTGGTTTATTGGTTATACCCCACTGATGTCGATTTTTGTGGCGCGTATTTCCCGCGGTCGTACCATTCGCCAGACCATTCTGGCGGTATCGATTATGGCGCCCATTGCGACCACCATCTGGTTCACCCTTCTGGGTGGTTCGGGTGTGTATTACCAGCTCACGGGTGTATTCGATCTAACTGAAGCCTTAAACGCGTTCCGCTTTGATCAAGCGACGCTGACCGTGGCCAAAAACCTGCCCGGCGGTGTTGTGATGGCCGCAGCGGTGCTGCTGTTGACCACCATTTTCGTCGCCACCACTGGCGACTCTATGAGCTACGCCATTGCCACCGTGGGCGCAGGCCACGACGAGCCGCACTACGCCATTCGCGCTTTCTGGGGCGGAGCCATGGCCGTTATGGCCGCAATTCTGCTGTACATGGGTGCCGGCCAGATTGGTGTGTTGCAGCAGTTTATTGTGCTAACCGCCATTCCGGTGTCGCTGATTATTCTGCCATCCTTGTGGACCGGCCCGCAGGCTGCGTTTGCCATGGCGCGGGCGCAGAAGCTGATTTAGCAGACGGGTGCTTCATCTGGCGCTAACGGCTATCGATAAAAGCTATTGATAATCGCTGGGGCCAGGCAGGGTGCATTCAGGCCGGCAGGCGCTGCATTCGGTAGCGTCTTTCCGGCCGACCAATACTGCCATAAGTGACCTCGGCCACCAGGGTTCGGGTGCCGGTCATGTACTCCAGGTAGCGCCTGGCCGTGGTGCGCGATGCACCCATGACGCTGCCTACTTCCTCTGCACTCCAGGGCTTGCCGTCGGCAATAACCTCGCGAATACGATCCAGTGTAATTACATCAATGCCTTTGGGCAGTCGGTGCTGGCTGTCGCTGCTATTTTCGCCGCTGTTGCGCGGAAGCAGGGCGTCTACTTCGTCCTGAGCCAGATGCTTCAACGCCGATAGGCGTTTGGCGTGGTCACAGAAGCGATTAATGGCCTCCTCCAGACGCTCGAATACCAACGGCTTCAGAATGTAATCAAACACCCCACCGCGTAAAGCGGTGCGTAATGTTTCAACTTCCTTGGCGGCGGTAATCAGAATGACGTCGCTGCTGCTGTTACTGGCGCGCAGCTCGCGCAGCAAATCCAGGCCGTTGCCATCAGGGAAATAAACGTCGAGCAGTATCAGGTCAGGCTTCAATACGTCGGCTTGTTCACGGGCATCGGCCAGAGTGTGGGCAATGCCGCAGAGGTCAACCTGCTCCAGCCGCTGAATAAAGCGGCGCTGGATTTCCGCAATCTGGCGGTCGTCTTCAGCAATCAGCAGTCGGATAGGGTTCAAACGTGGCTCCTGCCAGTGGGTATTTTCGGTAAGTATAGAGTGAAACGGCTGCCGCCTGCGGCGCCCAGGTTCTCTACCGTCACCGAGCCACCCCAGCTGTCCAGAAACTGGCGCACCAGATGCAGTCCGAAGCCGTGATCGGTGCCTGTTTTGCTGGTAACACCTTTTTCAAACATTCGGCTTTGAACGTCCGGGGCGATCCCCGGGCCTTGGTCCTCCACCTCGAAAATCAGCTCCTGGCCCAGATCGGTCATCGATAGCTGTACCCTGCCATTGGTGCCCGTGTGCAGGCGGGTGGCTTCCAGCGCGTTATCAATCAGGTTGCCGAGTACGCTTACGAGTTGTTCTCGCGGTAAATTATGGGGCAGGTCGGTCATCTGGCTATCCGGGTCAATGTCCAGGTGCAGGCCCATTTCCCGGGCACGGTTGTGTTTGCCTAGTAGGCAACCGGCAATGATGGGGTCGGGTACGGCTTCCAGCAGCAGGTGAATCAGCGCCTGATGACTGCTGACTTCGCTGCCGATAAGCCCCAGAGCGTCGTTGTAGGCGCCTAGCTGTATCAGCCCGGCGATGGTGTGCAGCTTATTGGAGTATTCGTGGGTTTGGCTGCGCAGAGTGTCGGCGTATTGCTGAATGCGGGTGAGCTGCTGGCTGACTTGATCCAGCTCGTTGCGCAAGCGGAAGCTGGCCACTACGCCGATGATGTCGTCGCCCTGGCGCATCGGCAGCCGGTTTACCACCATCTGGCGGCTGCGCAGCCAGACTTCGCGGTCGAAATCCGGCGTGCCGGTGGCCAGAACGGACATCAAACCGCTCTCTGGCAGTATTTCGTGGATGGGGCGCCCAGCCACCTGCATGTCGGTGTCCAGTCCCAGGGTAACCAGAGCTGCACGATTCACCGTGGTAATAATGCCGTCGCGGTTAATGGCAATAATGCCTTCACGCACCGATTGCAGCGTAGCGTTTCGTTCCTGAAACAGGCCTGCGATTTCTTCCGGTTCCAAGCCAAAAATAGCTCGCTTGAAACGACTGGCAATCACCACTGCGGCCAGAATGCTGATCAGCAATACCACCCCCAGAACCCCGTAGAGCACAAAATTGTATCGCTGCACGGTGGCTTCCACCTGGCTTACGCTGTAGCCCACCGACACGATTCCAATAATAGCGCCACTGTCTGGTTCGAACACCGGCGCTTTGCCCCGCATGGATTCGCCCAGGTTGCCGAGCGCACGGGCGACATAGCCCTTACCTTCCACCAGTGCGCGGCGGCCATAATCACCTTCGTCGTCGGCCATGGAGCGACCAATACGCTCGGGGGAAGGGTGTGCCAGGCGAATGGCGTTGTGATCGCCAATCACAATAAACAGGGCTTCGTTGGTCCGGGCCAGGGTGCGGGTGAGGGTGTTCAGGTCGTCTATATTTCGTTGTTGTATGCCCCGGATAACTGCCGGGCTGGCGGCAATGGTTTTGGCGACCATCAAGGCCCGCTGGCCAATCTCGCTGTACAGGGATTCGCTGAGGTAGTAACCGGCAAACACGCCAATAAACACGGCTTGTAAAGCGCTCACCAGGCCAAGGGTGAGAATCATGCGGGTTTTAAGTTTTGTGCGTCGCTTTGCGGGCATAGGCGTCCGTCAGTTTGATCCTTCGGCGCTGGGCGCCCTGTATGTCAGGTTAAAACACGGTAACCGGTTTTGCCCGTGAACTTTATGCACAGAATGAACGTTAGTTTCTTTATATCCGTTAAGCCCGCAAGCTTCAGCAACTACGCATTGCCTTCTACTCTGTTTGCTGAAACAACCTTTTTAAATAAAATAACAAGGTGATGTATATGTTTATTAAAAGAACAATAACACTCGCGGCTGCGGCCGTTTTTAGCATGTCTGCCATGGCCTGGCAGCCCAGCGGAAAAGTAGAGTGCCTGGCGCCGGCTGACCCGGGCGGCGGCTGGGATTTCACCTGTCGCAGCGTTGGTAATGTCATGCAGCAGCTTAAGCTGGTAGAAGGCTCTGTACAAACCGTCAACATGGCCGGTGCCGGTGGCGGCGTGGCTTATGCCCATACGGTCAGCAAACGCAAAAACGATGACAAGCTAATTGTTGCAGCGTCTACTGCTACTACCACACGCCTGGCACAGAAGCAGTTTCCGGGTATGGACGCGTCTATGGTGAAGTGGATCGGTGCTTTGGGCGCCGACTACGGCATTATCGCTGTGAGCAAAGAATCCAAGTATCAAAACCTGAACCAGTTGATGGATGCGTTGAAAGAAGACCCGCGTGCGGTCAAGTTTGCCGGCGGCAGTGCCCGCGGCGGTTGGGACCACTTGAAAGTGCTGATTGCCGCAAAAGCGGCGGGTGCCGGTAAGCTGCCTTCCATTCCTTATCTGTCTTATAACAACGGCGGCGAAGCCATGACCCAGGTAGTGGGTGGCCAGGTGGATGCCTTTACCGGTGATGTATCTGAAGCGACCGGCTTTATGGAGTCAGGCGATTTGCGCGTATTGGCGGTGCTTTCCGAAGAACGTCTGCCGGGCAAGTTTGGCAACATACCGACCGCCCGTGAACAGGGCATTGATGCGCTTGGTCCTAACTGGCGCGGGTTTTATATGCCCAAAGATACCCCGGAAGAAGCCCAGCAATACTGGGTAGAGGCAATGGACACGCTTTACGCCAGTAAAGAATGGAAAGCCGTGATGAAAAGCAACGGTCTGATTCCGTTCCACCCCAAGGCGGGTGAGTTCGAGAGCTTTGTAACCAACCAGGTGCAGGACATTGAAAACCTGTCCCGGGAAATCGGTCTACTAAAATGACCGGCATGGGCGACCGTATTCTGGGCCTGCTCTTGCTGGTAGTGGCGGTTGCCTATGGCTGGGTAGCGCAGCAATGGCCTGAACCCTTCGGCGGTGCCGAGGGCGTAGGGCCAGAAACGTTTCCCACCATTCTGGCGATTGTGCTGGTGGTGGGCAGCCTGTATCTGATGATCAAACCAGACGCCGATGCCAAATGGCCGGTGGGCAAGTCGGCTCTGGAACTGGTGATTTCGATCATTGTGCTGGTAATTTATGCGCTGCTGCTTGAACCATTGGGTTTTATTATTTCCACCACGCTGGCGGTTGGCGTTTTAAGCTGGCGCATGGGTGCGCCGCCACTGCGGGCATTTGTAACCGGTTTGATCAGTGCCGTTGTGGTGTTCGGGTTATTCAACTACGGCTTGTCGCTGAGCCTGCCTAACGGCCTGCTGGGAGGCTCCTGACCATGGAAACGATCGGTTTTCTGATGGATGGGTTTGCGGTGGCGTTAACGCCGTATAACCTGATGTTTGCGTTGTTCGGCGCGTTTGTGGGCACTCTGATTGGCTGCCTGCCAGGCCTTGGGCCGGCTAATGGCGTTGCCATTCTGATTCCGCTGGCCTTCACCTTGGGGCTGCCGCCGGAAACGGCGATGATTCTGCTGACCTCGGTTTACGCCGGCGCTATGTACGGCGGCCGGATTTCGTCCATTCTGCTAAACATACCGGGCGACGAGCCCGCCATGATGACCTGCCTGGACGGCTATCCCATGGCGCAACAGGGCCGTGCGGCGGATGCTTTGGCGATTTCAGCGATTGCGTCCTTTGCGGGGAGTCTGATCGGCACTATAGGGCTTATTATACTGGCACCGGTGCTGGCGCGATTCGCGCTGACCTTCGGGCCGGTGGAATACTTCGCCCTGTTTTTGCTGGCATTCGCCACTCTTGGCGGCATAACCGGCAAGAATCCCATGAAAACCGTGATTGCTGCAGCACTGGGAATCATGATCTCTACCGTGGGTATCGACATATCCACCGGCACCCAGCGTTATACCGCCGGTGTGTTGGAACTGTATGAGGGTATCGACTTTATATTGGCGATTGTTGGGCTGTTCGCCATCTCCGAGCTGTTGTTTTTTGTTGAAGCACGAATGGGCAAGGGCCGCAGCAAAGTGAAGGTGGGGAAACTGACGCTGAGTTTCAAAGAAATTGTGTCGACCATTCCCACCCAACTGCGCGGTGGTGTGCTGGGCTTTATTGCCGGCGTGCTGCCGGGTGCTGGTGCGTCTTTGGGCAGCTTTATCAGCTACACCCTGGAAAAGTCGGTGATTGGCAAAAAAGGTCGCTTTGGCGAAGGTGACATTCGCGGCGTGGTGGCGCCGGAAGCCGGTAACAACGGTGCAGCATCGGGCGCCCTGGTGCCCATGCTGACCTTGGGCGTGCCAGGCAGCGGCACCACAGCGGTGTTGCTGGCCATGTTGATTTCCCTGAACATCACGCCGGGGCCGTTAATGTTCACCCAGAACGCCGACATTGTGTGGGGGGTGATCGCTGCGCTTTTGATTGGCAACGTATTGCTGCTGATACTGAACATTCCGATGATTGGCGTGTTTGTTCGGCTGCTGTCTGTGCCGCCGATGTACCTGCTGCCGATTGTGACCATGGTGGCGTTTGTAGGCATCTATTCCATCAGCCACAGCACTTTTGACCTGTACTTCATGATTGTGTTTGGAGTTGGCGGGTTTATTCTGCGCAAACTGGAAATTCCCATGGTGCCCATCATTCTGGGCCTGCTGCTTGGGCCGGAAATGGAAAAGAACCTGGGCCACGCGCTGATTCTGTCTGATGGAGACTGGATGACGCTCTGGTCAAGCCCCCTGGCCATTGGTTTGTGGCTGGTTGCCGGTTTGGGTCTGGTGTTGCCCACGCTGGTTGGGCCAATACTGCGCCGGCGCATGCGTTCTGCCATTAAGGAGGGCCCAGTGAGCGACTAAACGCTCCGGTAAGCCGCCATCGCGGATAGATCACGCATGTTGCACCGGGCTCTGCTCGGTGTTTTTTATTGAAAAACAGTTACACTCGAACGAATTTATTAATACCGCTCAGGATGTTATGTCAGATCTTTCCCTAATTCAGTACGGTTTGATTGCGTTGATTTTCATTTGGAGCGGTTTTGTACGTTCTGGCTTGGGCTTCGGTGGGGCAGTATTGTCGTTGCCGTTTTTGCTGCTGGTGAAAGACGCTCCGCTGGTCTTTTTGCCGATCATAGCCGTTCATCTGCTGGTTTTTTCATCACTGACGATCTGGATGAACAATCGCCGCAGTCAAAGCCAGAAAAGTGATAAGCGCGGCCAGACATTAACTGGCTTTGGCCCGGATGCAGCCGCAACAGCCCCGGAAAGCAAGGTAGAGAACAAGGTAGAAAGCACGGTGGATTGGCCTTATCTGTGGCGTATGCTCCGCATTATGATAGTGCCCAAACTGATTGGCGTGTTTGGTCTGTTTACACTGCCGGCAAATGTGTTGAGCGCCATCATATTTGTGATTGTTGCGATTTATTCGGTGTCTTATATCTTCAACCGGCCCTTTCGCAGCAACAGCAAAGCGGTGGATGTTGGCTTGCTGATGGCCGGTGGTTACATCAGCGGTACCTCGCTGATTGGCGCACCATTGATTATTGCGGTGGCGGCGCAGCATCTGCCACGGGAAAAGCTGCGCGACACCTTGTTTGGTCTGTGGTTTATTCTGGTGCTGATCAAACTGGCTGCGTTTATCTGGGTTGGGCTGGATCTGCAGCTCATTCACCACCTGTGGCTGTTGCCCTGCGCTGCCATCGGTCATGTGATAGGGCTGCGTTTTCACGACCGTATTTTAAAAGCCGAAACGCCGGTATTTTTCCGTCTGCTGGGAATTGTGCTGTTGATCGTCAGCAGTGTGGGCATTGTCAGCGTGCTGCTATAACGGCGTTATGCCGGAAAATTTAGGCGCAGCGTCGCTGCAAACGTTTAAAGGATAGTTATGTCGGTTTTGAATTTGGCGTTATTGTCGGTGTTTTTGCCCACCTTTTTTGTGGTGTCTATCACCCCCGGCATGTGCATGACCCTGGCGTTGTCGCTGGGCATCACTGTGGGTGTGCGCCGGGCGCTATGGATGATGATCGGCGAACTGCTGGGCGTTGGTATCGTGGCTATTGCGTCTGCGGTAGGCGTGGCTACATTTATGCTGGGTTATCCCACGGTGTTTGAAGTGGCCAAGTATGCGGGCGGCGCCTATTTGATGTGGTTGGGCGTACAAATGTGGCGTTCCCGCGGCAAAATGGCGATGCCGGAAGAAGGCGCCATATTGCCCAGCAGCACTCGCTGGCAGTTGGCCATGCAGGGTTTTATAACCGCCATTGCCAACCCCAAAGGCTGGGCGTTTCTGGTGGTTTTGCTGCCGCCGTTTATAGACAGCTCACTGCCAATGGCGCCGCAGCTTACGGCGCTGATACTGATTATTCTGAGCATGGAATTTTTGTGCTTGCTGCTGTATGCCAATGGCGGGCGCACCTTGCGCCGGGCGCTGCGTAATGGTGATAAAGTACGCCTGGCCAATCGAATTTCAGGCAGCCTGATGATGCTGGTGGGTGTTTGGTTGGCTTTGGGCTGACCCGATTTTAGAGCGCGGCGTAACGGCGGTGCAAAATACCCACTCTTTTTACGTAAGCCTCGGTTTCGGCGTAGGGTGGAATGCCATTGTGGCGGCTAACAGCGCCAGGGCCAGCGTTGTAGGCCGCGGTGGCGAGCTTGGTATCGCCCCGAAAGCGAGCCAGCATTTGCGCCAGATAGTTTGCGCCACCGCGAATGTTATCCTCGGCAATCATCGCGTTGGCTACGCCCAGTTCGCTCGCAGTGGCGGGCATTAACTGCATCAGCCCCTGTGCCCCTTTGGGCGATAAAGCCTTTGGGTTAAATGCCGATTCGGCATGAATAACGGCGCGAACCAGGGCGGGGTCTACATCGAACTCTTTGGCAGCCGTTGCAATCTGTTCGTTGTAGCGGGATGCAAACAGTGGCGTGGTGTCCCAGTTTACCGTAGACGCAGGATCACAGGCGAAGCAGTGGAAGCGAATCACTAAAAACTTGGTGTTCGCCGGGCGTTCGCCGCTGTAGGACACCACGCCGTATTTGTCTTGATAACGGTACACCGTGGCTGCGCCATCAGACGCCAGCGGGCTGTTGCTTTTTACATTGGAAAATTCCACGCTGCCGTCGCTGTGCACAATACGCTTGATGGTGTCGCCATAGGTCGCGTTGCTGGCAAATGCCAGAAAAAATGCGAGAAGCGGAGAGCAAAACGTGCGGGCGTATTTCATAGCTATAAAGTATATCGCTTTAACAAGGGTTATTCCTCAAGTGTAATACCGATTCAGCCCTTCAATCTCTGAACCCGTCAGCATTCTGAAGTTACCCTCGGCCAAATCGCTGTTTAATTGCAAGTGGCCAATCTGTTCCCGGTGTAGTGCAATGACCCGATTACCTACGGCGTGGAACATGCGCTTCACCTGATGATAGCGGCCTTCATAAATAGTCAGCTTTGCCAGTGTAGGCTCCAGCAATTCAAGTGTGGCGGGGGCCGTGATGAGCTGCTCGTATTCGAACCAGATACCCTCAGCAAAGCGCTGCGGCGTGTCGGGCCCAATCGGGTAGGCGGTTGTTACCCTATAAACCTTGGCAATGCCCATGCCGGGCAGCGTTAATTGCCGTGACCAGGTGCCGTTGTTGGTCAGTATAATCAGGCCGGTAGTGGCGCGATCCAGCCGGCCGGCAATGTGCAGACCTTGGCCCAAAGCGGGAGGTAACAGTTGCAGGACTGTAGGGTGCGTATCATCTTCGGTAGCGCTAAGATAACCTGAGGGTTTGTGCAGCATAATATAGCGGGCTAAAAGGCCCTTCTGTAAGGTTTTTTCGTTGACGCTGACTACCGAGAATTCGTCCACATCGGCGTCTGCCGTCCGGCAACTCAGGTCGTTAACGTACACCTGGCCGGTAGCAATCAGCCAATTCGCTTTTTTGCGGCTTATATCGGGTTGGTTGCTGACAATACGGGAAAGTTTCATGGCGCTCATGGTATAGACTGTAACAACCGGCCAGAAGCCGGACTTCTGACATCATACGAGGAAATTACATGGCATTCTCTGCAGATCACCTGGCCGAGCTGAATCTTTTAACCCAGTTCGATTCGTCGTCCGCCCAGGAAGGTATCAAAGTACATCGCAATGAGGCCGCCCCGGAGCTGGTTTCGGCGGCAGAGCGCTTGTTCAGTAAAGGCCTGATTACCCGCGACGACGGCGGCTACCTGACCGCATTGGGTAGCGAGGCGATCGAGCAAGCGCAGATGTTGCTTGCGATACTGAGCAGCAAATAATCCGTTAAACTCTGACTGTACTGACTACAGACCCTGCACTTCGGGCTGCGCCATGGGCGCAGGCCCCGAGGTTTTTTTTGCTTGTTACAGAGCGGAGAGCCCAGTGCCCGAACAGACCAAAGGCGTATGGTATGGTGTATGCGCCTATACTATCTGGGGCTCATTCCCGCTATTTTTTGCGCTGTTTCAGGGCGTGCCGGCTCTTGAGATTCTGGTGCATCGAATTATCTGGTCCTGTGTTTTTCTGGCCATCCTGATTTCCGGGTTAAGGCGCTGGCAGCCGGTAAAAGACGCTTTTGCCAGTCCGCGACAACTTTGGCGGGTGTTGGGCTGTGCGCTGCTTATCGCGCTGAACTGGGGCGTGTACATATACTCGGTTGAAACTCACCGCGTGTTGCAGGCTAGCCTGGGTTATTTTCTGACACCGCTGGTAAATGTAGCCTTGGGCATGGTGGTGTTGCGCGAACAGATGGGGCGTTGGCAAATGGCAGCGGTGGCTATCGCCGGCGTCGGCATCGCGCTCCAGCTACTTATGCTGGGTGAGCTACCTTGGATTAGCCTGGTATTGGCATTCAGTTTTGGCGTGTACGGGCTTCTGCGCAAACAGATTCAGCTAGACGGTTTGTCCGGTTTATTTGTGGAAACCCTTCTGCTACTGCCCTTGGGCTTGATGACCTTTGGCTGGCTGGCGACATCGGGCGCTTCGAACTTTACCCGGGATTTGCCCACAGGCAGCTTGCTGATGGCCAGCGGTGTGTTAACGGCCATTCCCCTGCTGTTGTTCGCTGGCGCCGCGCGACGTCTGAGGTTGGCCACGGTTGGCTTTCTGATGTATATAAATCCGACGCTGCAGTTCGTGATTGCTCTGTTGGTTTTCAACGAGCCCCTGAGCCCTATTCAGTTAACAAGCTTTATGGTTATCTGGCTGGCGCTGATTGTGTACAGTATTTCCTCGTGGCAGGGCAGGGTGCGAAGGGCAGTATGAGCCTATACTTGATTCGCCGGTCAGTTTTGAATGCCGCGCGGGATGTCGACGCGTAATAGGGGCGCGTATTGTAAGCACCGGGGAGTAACACCTCCGCCATTGAATATGAAAAAAGCCCGCGAAGCTTTGTGCTTCGCGGGCTTTTTTCATGCTGTAGAGAAGGCTACATCTTCGGGCCCTTGCCCCTCAAGGCGTTAGCAATCAGGGAGACCACCAGCAGTACAATAAATATAAAAAATAATATTTGTGCAAAACCTGCGGCTGTACCGGCTATACCGCCAAAGCCGAGTACACCCGCCACGATGGCGATGACAAGACATACCAGAGCCCAGTAGAGCATTTTATGTCTCCTTTCTTTGAGTCCATTAAAAAGATGGCACAACATCCGGACTTGCTCAAATTGCAAAAGCGTAAGATAAAGGCAATACATAGCTAAGATAATGTTTATCCAAAAATTTTATCTATTGAATACGTATTAAAGATTTATAATTCGCATGATTAAGTTGTTTTTATGTTTCGAGCTCTTAATTTTATTTATGTTAATTTTTGACGGTTCATTGTAACGAACTCGTATTCCGAGCGGAATTCAAGAAAGGTGGTATTGAAAAAGATTTTTTAAATCCATCGCCGCTTCGCAAGGCAAATACTGAACGAACGTCAGTTAAGTACGCAGTTTGGCACTAGCGTGATGAGGGCGAAGCGGCGACGCTGGTTTAATGTGGACTTAAAAGCCCATAAACCCAAAATAGCTGGACAGGAAAAACGCGGTTGAGCCGATCATTATAAAGGCCCAAGCGGCCGTGGTGTAAGACGCTCTGCGTGAAATTCTCATGGCGATTTATTCCTTTTTTATAGTTGATTCCAGCGATACGCTTCGCCGGTCACTAC
>JBALXR010000025.1:15971-32370 GCA_036960525.1 Marinobacter sp. | reverse complement strand
GCTGCGGCCGCGGGACATCATCTGCTCCACCTGCAATCAAACGCCGAATACGAATTAATTGACCGCATTCACGCCGCCAAAGCGGAAGGTGTGGACTATATTCTGTTTAATCCGGCAGCTTTTACCCACACCAGCGTCGCATTGCGTGACGCGCTGTTGGCGGTTGCCATACCGTTTATTGAGGTGCATCTGTCCAATGTGCACCAGCGGGAAGCATTTCGGCACCACTCCTATTTTTCAGATATCGCCAAAGGCGTTATCTGCGGCCTCGGCAGCCAGGGCTATGACCTGGCGCTTCAGGCTGCACTCAAACAAACGAATTAACTAGACCTTACAAAAGAGGCTGAAGAAATCATGGATATTCGCAAAATCAAGAAATTGATCGAACTGCTTGACGAATCCGACGTCGAAGAACTGGAAATTCACGAGGGCGATGACTCCGTGCGAATCTCGCGCCGCCGTGAGCAGCCAGCCGGCACGCATTACGTCAGTCACATGGCACCACAGCATGCAGCTCCCATGTACGCACCGGCACCGGAAGCCCCGGGTCCGGTTGCCCATGAAAGCAAGCCTGCAGCGCCCAAGGGCCACACGATTAATTCACCCATGGTGGGCACTTACTACAGTGCGCCATCGCCTTCCGCGCCGGAATTCATCGCCGTAGGCCAATCCATCAAAGCCGGTGATGTTATCTGTATTGTGGAAGCGATGAAGATGATGAACCAGATTGAAGCGGACAAGAGCGGCACCATCACCGAAATACTGGTCGAAAACGGCCAGCCGGTGGAGTTTGACCAGCCTCTGGTCGTCATTTCCTGAACCCGGTGATTGTGAGCCATGGCCATGTTAGAAAAAGTATTGATCGCAAACCGCGGTGAAATTGCCCTGCGAATTTTGCGCGCCTGTAAAGAATTAGGTATCAAAACCGTAGCCGTGCACTCTCAGGTCGACCGCGACCTGATGCACGTGCGCTTGGCTGATGAAACCGTCTGTATCGGCCCCAACAACCCAACCGAAAGCTATTTGAATATCCCGGCCATCATCAGCGCGGCGGAAGTTACCGACTCAGTGGGGATCCACCCCGGTTACGGCTTTTTGGCGGAAAACGCCGACTTTGCCGAGCAGGTCGAAAAAAGCGGGTTCCGCTTTATCGGCCCCAGAGCCGAGACCATTCGGCTGATGGGCAACAAAGTGTCGGCCATCAACGCCATGATCAGTGCAGGCGTACCCACCGTTCCGGGTTCTAACGGCCCGCTGACCGAAGACGACGCCCTGACTCTCGAAGTCGCTAGTAAAATCGGCTACCCGGTGATTATTAAAGCCGCATCGGGCGGCGGTGGTCGCGGTATGCAGGTGGTGCATTCGGAAGCGGCATTGCTCAAGGCCGTACAAATTACCCAGACCGAAGCGAACAGCGTGTTTGGCGACCCGACCGTGTATCTTGAAAAATTCCTTGAACGCCCGCGCCACATAGAAGTTCAGATACTTGCAGACATGCACGGCAACTGCATTCACTTGGGCGACCGCGACTGCTCATTTCAACGCCGCCACCAGAAAGTGCTGGAAGAAGCACCTGCGCCGGGTATTGACCCGGAAGCTAGGGCAAAAACCCTGAAAGCCTGTGTTGATGCCTGCAAGGAAATTGGCTATGTAGGCGCCGGCACCTTCGAATTCCTGTATCAGGACGGTGGTTTCTACTTCATCGAAATGAACACCCGCGTGCAGGTTGAGCACCCGGTATCGGAAATGGTGACTGGCGTGGATATTGTGCGCGAACAGCTGCGCATCGCCAGCGGCCTGCCATTGAAGTACACACAGGAAGACATCAAGATTACCGGGCACGCCATAGAGTGCCGGATCAACGCCGAAGATCCACAGACCTTCGTGCCCAGCCCCGGTAAAGTGAAGCATTTTCATGCGCCCGGCGGTAACGGCGTGCGGGTGGATTCCCATCTTTACAGTGGTTACACCGTACCGCCCTACTACGATTCGCTGATCGCCAAACTGATCACCTGGGGTGACGACCGCGAAATAGCGCGCCGGCGCATGAAAAACGCCCTCGACGAGATGGTGGTTGAAGGCATAAAAACCAATCAGCCACTGCACCGCAGATTGGTGCGCGATGGCGGCTTTAAACAGGTAGACTTCACCATTCATTACCTTGAAAAACTGATTCGGGACTGAGTCCTGCGTCGACAATGCGGGAAGCAGTATGCCCTGGATACAATTAAAGATTTCGGCCGACCCGGACAGCGCCGATCAACTCGAAGACGTGTTGATGGAAATGGGTGCCGATGCGGTGTCGATGGAAGACGCCGCTGACCAGCCTCTTTACGAGCCGGACCATGGCACCACACCTTTGTGGAGCCAAACCACCGTAACAGGGCTATTTCAGTCCAGTTACGATATTACCGAACTGTGCTCCAACATCCGCGATGCCTGGCACCAGCAAACCCAGCAGAATCTGGCGGACATAGACGTAACGTTGGTTGAAGATAAAGACTGGGCGCGGGCCTGGATGGACGATTTCCATCCCCTTCGCTTTGGCGAACGCTTGTGGATAGTTCCTAGCTGGCACGATGCGCCTGACCCAGACGCAGCCAATTTGCTGCTAGACCCGGGCTTGGCGTTTGGTACCGGCACCCACGACACAACAGCTCTGTGCCTGCAGTGGCTGGACGGCGCTGATGTACAGGGCAAACAGGTGATCGATTATGGCTGCGGCTCTGGCATTTTAGGCTTAGCCGCGCTGTTGCTAGGTGCTGATCATGTGATGGGAGTCGACACCGACCCTCAGGCGCTGGAAGCCAGCCGTGAAAACGCCCGCCGCAACGAAGTGGACGAAAGCAGACTGTCTTTATATTTGCCGAAAGACGAACCCGACGCCCTGGCCGACATTACGCTCGCCAATATTCTGGCTCAGCCGCTGATCGGACTGGCGCCACACCTGGCCGCGAAAACCCGCCCAGGCGGAGACATTGTTCTGTCTGGCATCCTCAGCCATCAAGCCCGCGGTGTGATGGCGGCTTACGAGCCCTGGTTTATTATGGATGAACCAGAACAGCAGGGTGAATGGATACGGCTCACAGGGCGACGTCACCGTTGATGGTGCCATGATTAATGAAGCAGTAAGGCCCAAGATTTAGGCGGCCGTGCATTCAGTTTCTTTGTATTCAGGGATTTAGAATGGATTCCAGCAATCTTCAAACCCAGTGCCCCCACTGCCAGACGCGTTTTCGGGTAACCGAGGAACAACTGGAGGTTGCCAAGGGACGAGTACGCTGCGGCAGCTGCATGAAGATTTTCAATGCCTTTGAGAATCGCATCAAAGAGACAAAACCTGTTGTTACAACACCTCCGGAGCCGGTTATCAACCCGGATCCGGACGACAACTTGGTGTTTGTGGACAATCCGGAAGAAGATGCAGCCCACGGCGCTTATATTAAAGCTGACATGACGTTTGCCGAAGACGAGCTCAGCGACAGCTTTCGCTCCATGGACCACAGTGTTTACAGCGATGACCGCAACAGCAGCAGCGATATAAACCTGGATTCGGATGAAAGCTGGGCCCAAGCCATTCTGAATGAAGCCAGCCGTCACGACAGCCCAAAGCGCCCAACCCCTCCCGCCGAAGCAGCATCACCCAAGAATGAACCACCCGCCGAAGCTCCCGATCTTGAAACTCAAGGCCTGGCGCAACCCAGCGACAGCTTGCCGCTGGCGTCCGAGCATCAGATTTACGCCGAGAGCGGCGCCCGGCCGCAGCACACGCCTTACAGCAATCTTCGCCAGGAACCCATTCCGGTTCAGCGCGATCACAGCGAAAAAATCCGGGCATTGGCTTGGTTATTGATTGTTCTGGCCATTCTGGGTGTGATCGCTTCACAGCTGGCTTGGGTTCAATTTGACAAATTTTCCAAAATCCCCCAGCTGCGCCCTTTTTACGAGAAAGGCTGCGAACTTGCCGGTTGCACGCTGCCACCGCTGATAGACATGAGCGCCATAGACAGCCGCAAACTGGTGGTAAAAACCAATCCTGCCAACCGCAGCGAACTGGTGGTAGACGCGGTGATTATCAACCGCGCCGCCTTCGCACAGCCGTTTCCGGCCATTGTTCTGACCTTCGCAGACTTGAACGGACAAGAGGTTACACAGCGTGTGTTCAGCCCTGCAGATTACCTCGCAGATCAGGGCGCACAGTTGCGGGAAATGCCGCCGCAGACGCCAATACGCATCGCCATCGCTATCCAGGATCCAGGACAAACGGCGGTCAGCTACAACATCGACTTCCGCTCACAAGCCGAATAGGCCAGCGCGCGCCCGCTGGCCTATTCGGTTTACAAACTTTCGCCAAGCGCACGAAAGTCAACCAAAAAGCACGAAAAATAATCAATTTTTCACAGCTTTGCCTCTTCAATCGCGGCCGCACCAGCGGTATCATTAGCGCCCTCCGGAATTCAGCCGTTCAATTATTGAACAATTGGCTGATATTCAGGCCTTGTATTAACTTCGGCAACACGGATTAAGATCATGCTGCCAACGGCAAAAATCGGGCCGTATACCTTGCCCAATCCGCTGATAGTTGCGCCCATGGCCGGTGTAACAGATCGGCCTTTTCGGCTGCTGTGTCGGCGCATGGGCGCAGGGCTGGCCGTTTCGGAAATGGTGATTGCTGATAGCAAAATGTGGCACACCCGGAAATCTCGCAGTCGTCTGAATCATCAGGGTGAGCCTGAACCCCGCTCGGTGCAGATTGCCGGGGGCGATCCCGAGATGCTAGCGCAGGCGGCTCGTATGAACGCTGCGTCTGGCGCCCAGATCATCGACATCAATATGGGTTGCCCGGCCAAAAAAGTCTGTAACAAAGCGGCCGGCTCTGCCCTGATGAAAGACGAAGCTCTGGTATTGCAGATTCTGAAGGCGGTGGTAGCCGCCGTAGACATACCGGTGACCCTGAAAATGCGAACCGGTTGGGATGAGGATCACCGCAACGCGCCGATTATTGCGCGCATGGCAGAAGAAGCCGGTATTCAGGCGCTGGCCATACATGGCCGCACCCGCACCGACAAATACACGGGCAATGCCGAGTACGACACCATTGCCCGAGTGAAGTCCGACGTTGGCATTCCGGTTTTCGCCAACGGCGACATCACCAGCCCGGAAAAAGCACGCGACGTGCTTCAATACACCGGGGCCGATGGCCTGTTGATTGGCCGTGCGGCTCAAGGCCAGCCTTGGATTTTTCGGGAAATCCTGCATTTTCTGGAGACCGGCGAACACATGAAGCCGCCGCCACTGGATGAAGTGGAAACGATACTGAGCGAGCACCTGCTGGCACTACACGATTTTTATGGCGAAACCATGGGTGTGCGCATTGCCCGCAAACATGTGGGTTGGTATTTGCAAAGCCACGACCAAGACAAGCGCTTCCGGCAAAGCTTCAACGCCATAGACAACGCGTTGGAGCAGCACGACAGCATTCAACAGTATTTCGCAAGCTTACGAAATAAAGAGGTATTTGCAGCATGAAGGCTGAAACTTTGGCAAACGACACCCTGAACGCATCCGCCAATGATGACATTCACCAACTGCAAACGGTTGGCACCAGCGGTAACTCAGTCACCCTGCGTGACAGCGTAGAAATTGCACTAACCAACTACTTCACCCAGCTTGATGGCGCTCCGGTAACCGAAGTTTATCAACTGGTGCTATCAGAAGTAGAAGCTCCGTTGCTGGAGCAGGTGATGAAGTACACCCGCAACAACCAGACCAAAGCGTCCACCATGCTAGGCCTGAACCGCGGCACCCTGCGCAAGAAGCTAAAGCAATACGATCTACTTTAAACCCGACATCCGATCCGGAAGAAAGTGACCCATGGCAAATCAGGCAAATACTCCCGTTCGTCGCGCGCTGATCAGTGTCAGTGACAAAACCGGCATTGTTGAATTTGGTCGCGCGCTCAGCGAGCGCGGCATAGAGTTGCTGTCCACTGGCGGCACCTTTCGTATGCTTAAGGAACACAACGTCGCGGTCACCGAAGTGTCGGACTACACCGGTTTTCCGGAGATGATGGATGGCCGGGTAAAAACCCTACACCCGAAAATTCACGGTGGCGTTTTGGGCCGCCGTGGCACCGACGACGCCGTCATGGCCGAACACGGCATAGACCCCATCGACATGGTGGTGGTGAATCTCTATCCGTTTGAAGACACCGTCGCCGACCCGGATTGTGACTTGGCGACCGCCATTGAAAACATCGACATCGGCGGCCCTACCATGGTTCGCGCGGCAGCAAAAAACCACAACGATGTGGCCGTAGTGGTGAATACCCACGATTACAGCCGGGTGTTGAAAGAATTGGAAAGTAACGATGGCGAACTGACCTTTGCTACGCGTTTTGACCTGGCCGTAAAAGCCTTTGAGCACACCGCCGGCTACGACGGGGCGATTGCTAACTACCTGGGTGGGCGCACCGCCGATAATGACAATGCGGCTTTCCCCCGCACCTTCAACGCCCAGTTTGTGAAAGTGCAGGACATGCGCTACGGCGAAAACCCGCACCAGCGCGCCGCGTTCTACGCCGAGCGCAACCCGAAAGAAGCCTGCGTGGCAACCGCGACCCAGCTGCAGGGTAAAGCACTGTCGTACAACAACGTGGCCGACACCGACGCCGCGCTTGAGTGCGTAAAACCCTTCGCCGACCCGGCTTGCGTGATCGTCAAGCACGCCAATCCTTGCGGTGTCGCCATTGGTGCAGACATTCTGCAAGCTTACGAGTTGGCCTATGCAACCGACCCCACCTCGGCGTTTGGCGGCATTATTGCCTTCAACCGCGAGCTGGACGCAGCGACCGCCAAAGCCATTATTGAGCGCCAGTTTGTGGAAGTGATCATTGCTCCCAGCATCAGCGCCGAAGCAGTAGAACTGATAACCGCCAAGAAAAACGTGCGTTTGCTGGCCTGCGGCGAATTTGACGGTGAACGCGCCCCGGCATTGGATTACAAACGCGTGACCGGTGGTTTGCTAGTACAAGAACGTGACCTGGGCATGGTTGCCATGGCTGATGTTAAAGTGGTCACCCAACGCCAGCCCAGCGAAGAAGAACTGAACGATTTGCTGTTTGCCTGGGAAGTAGCCAAGTACGTCAAATCCAACGCTATTGTATACGCTAGAGCAGGCCGCACCATCGGCGTGGGCGCAGGCCAGATGAGCCGGGTGTACAGCGCCAGAATTGCCGGCATCAAAGCCGCCGATGAAGGCCTGGAAGTGAAGGGCTCGGTCATGTCTTCTGACGCATTCTTCCCGTTCCGCGACGGTATTGATGCCGCCGCCGCCGCCGGCATCACCGCGGTGATCCAACCCGGTGGCTCCATGCGTGATCAGGAAGTGATCGACGCCGCCAACGAGCACGGTATTGCTATGGTGTTCACTGGCATGCGCCATTTCCGCCATTAACCCGTAGAGACAGCATCATGAATATTCTGATTATTGGTAATGGCGGGCGCGAACACGCCCTGGCTTGGAAAGCCGCGCAGTCGGAACTGGCAGACACCGTTTTCGTAGCGCCCGGCAACGCCGGCACCGCCATCGAAGCCGGTGTAAAAAACGTCGCCATCGATGTGATGGATTTAAAAGGTTTGGCTGATTTTGCCGCCAGCAACAACGTCGGCCTGACCATCGTTGGGCCCGAGGCACCGCTGGTTGCCGGTGTTGTGGATCTGTTTGAAGAGCGTGGTCTGAGAGTGTTTGGCCCCAGCGCCGGCGCCGCGCAGTTAGAAGGTTCAAAAGCCTTTACCAAAGACTTTCTGGCGCGCCATAAAATTCCCACGGGCTCCTACGGCAACTTTACCGACGTGGATGAAGCATTGGCCTACGTGCGCCAGCAAGGCGCGCCTATTGTGGTTAAAGCTGACGGCCTGGCGGCGGGTAAAGGCGTGATCGTGGCCATGACCCTGGTTGAAGCGGAAGACGCCATCCGCGATATGCTGGCGGGCAACGCTTTTGGCGAAGCCGGAAGCCGCGTGGTTGTTGAAGAATTTTTAGACGGCGAAGAAGCCAGCTTCATCGTCATGGCCGACGGCGACAACGTGCTGGCCATGGCGACCTCGCAAGACCACAAGCGCGTGGGCGATGGCGATACCGGCCCAAACACCGGTGGCATGGGTGCTTACTCCCCTGCCCCGGTAGTGACCCCAAACGTGCACCAGCGCATTATGGATGAGGTGATCTACCCAACCGTGCGCGGTATGAAAGCCGAAGGCCACCCCTACAAAGGTTTCCTTTACGCCGGCCTGATGATCGATTCTGAGGGTGCTCCCCGGGTAATCGAATTCAACTGTCGCTTTGGCGATCCGGAAACCCAGCCCATCATGCTGCGTATGCAGTCTGATATGGTGGCGCTGTGTCAGGCCGCAATTGACGGCAAACTGGATCAGTGCAGCTCCGATTGGGACCCCCGGGCCGCCGTGGGCATTGTTCTGGCAGCAGGCGGGTATCCTGGCAGCTACAGCAAAGGCGATGCCATTTCTGGCCTGTCTGAAATCGAAACCGAGGGCGAAAAAGCCTTCCACGCCGGCACAAAGCTAGATGGCAACCAAGTGGTCACCAGCGGTGGCCGGGTGCTCTGCGCAACCGCACTGGGCAATACCGTGACCGAAGCCCAACAACGGGCTTACAGACTTGCTGAAAAAATAAGCTGGAACGGTGCGTTTTATCGCAAAGACATCGCGTATCGGGCCATAGCCCGCGAGCAGGCGTAACACGACATCCTGAGCAAAAGCCCGGTCGTTGACCGGGCTTTTTTATGGGGTAATGTAAACTCACGCGCCTGCACCATCACACAAACAGCCTGGAACTGCTCAAATGCTGCAAAAGTCACCCTGTACCGTCTTTTTCTTGCTCTTATCCATTGTGCTTTTAAGCGCATGCTCCCGCCATGACATATACCAAAAGGCTATCAACTTTGAGCGTTCCACCGCCGGACTTGAGGCTGCCAGCATTACCTTGGGCGAACTGGACATTGCGTACCTGCGAAACGCAGAGATGAACAACGGCGACACCATCGTGCTGATTCATGGCTTTGGCGCCAACAAGGATAACTGGACCCGCATGGCCCGGGAGCTTACAGGTACATTCAACGTTTATGCCATAGACCTTCCCGGACACGGCGAAAGCAGCAAGCCGCTGGATCTCGGTTATCGGCTGGACCAGCAAGTGGTCCACCTCGCCCGCATTCTTCAGGCCCTGGATATTACCGAGATGCACATGATGGGCAACTCCATGGGCGGCGCCATTACGGCCTTGTATGCTGCCACTTACCCAGAACAGATTAAAACTGCCGTACTGTTCGACCCGGCTGGTATCCTTGAGTACGAGAGCGAACTGTTTGATTTGGTTGTCGCGGGTGACAATCCGCTTATCCCCTCAAAACCTGGCGATTTCGAGCGCCTGATGGATTTCGCGCTTGAGAAAAAGCCATTTATTCCCTGGCCCGTTCTTGGGGTTATGGAAGAACAGGTGCTTGCCAATCAGGCAATCAATGAAGTGATCTTTGCCGCCATTCGGGACGCCAGCTTTGAACAGGATTTTCGCAATATCATTGCCCGCATCAAAAACCCGGTACTGGTAGTCTGGGGCAAGGAGGACCGTGTGATTAACTACCGTAACGGCAACGTTTTTGTGAACATCATCCCTGATGCACAACTGGAAATATTAGACGGGATTGGTCACGCGCCCATGATTGAGGCGCCGGAAGAGTCGGCCCGTCTGTTCCTGGAGTTTGCCAAATCCCGTGCTACAAAAGCCGAGTAACACAAACAGGCAAGAGGCTCTGTTGTTATCGGCTTCAACGATCGGAAAAAACAAGGTAGCCTTATGCCGACTACAATCCGTTTTTCCTGAAAGAACCTCTCATGCCTGAAGCTATCTGGATCTCCTTTGCGTTTGGTCTTGGCCTGTTGGTCAAGGTGGTTCATTTGCCACCCCTGGTGGGTTATCTGGCGGCTGGTTTCATACTCAGCGCGCTAGCGGCGTTCCCCGGTTCCAATATCTCTGCTGAACCCACCGAAGTATTAGGCCACATTGCCCACCTGGGTGTGTTACTGATGCTGTTTACGGTGGGCTTGAAGCTGAAATTCAAGACCATCATCAGCCCCGAGGTTATTGGCGGTAGCCTGCTGCACTTTGGCATAACCTGCTTTGTGTTCACTCCCGGACTGTATCTGTTTCTGGATATCACCTGGTACGTTGCCTTCATGCTGGCGGCGGCGCTGTCGTTTTCATCCACCATTCTGGCCGCTAAAGTGCTGGAGAGTAAGCGCGAGCTGCGCGCATTCCATGGCCGCGTCGCCATCGGCATTCTGGTAATGCAAGACCTGATCGCACTGGTTGTGATGAGCCTGGCTGCTGGTGAAACGCCGTCAGAATGGGCCTTGATTGTGTTCGGCCTGCCGCTACTGAGGCCATTGCTGTTCCGCCTGTTGGATGCCAGCGGCCACGACGAATTGCTGGTGCTGTTGGGCATGCTTTTAGCGCTGGTGCTTGGAGGCTTGGGCTTTGAAGCAGTGGGCTTGAGCTCCGAGCTTGGCGCTTTGCTGTTTGGTGCGGTACTGGCCAATCACCCACGCAGTCAGGAGTTGGCCAAATCTCTGTGGAGTGTGAAAGAAATATTCCTGGTGGGGTTTTTCCTGCAAATCGGCATTGGTGGGCTACCAGACACCCATTCACTGATGTTTGCCCTGGCTGCCAGCCTGATTTTGCCGTTGAAAGGACTTTTGTTTTTCTTCCTGATGATCCTGTTCCGCCTGCGCGCGCGCAGTAGTTTTCTGACGTCGCTGGCGCTGACCAACTACAGCGAATTCGGCTTGATTGTGGCCAGCATTGCCCTGCCCCAGTGGATGGTGCCGCTGGCCATTACCGTGGCCTTTTCGTTTGTGATTTCAGCTCCGTTGAACCGGATGGCACACGGCCTTTACGAGAGCTTTGCCAGCCGCCTGGAGTGCTACGAAACCAATAATCATCACCCTGACGAACAGCCCCTTGCGCTGTCTGACGCCAAGGTTCTCATCATGGGTATGGGGCGCACCGGTACCGCCGCTTACGACTGGCTGATCGAAACCGAACCGACCCTGGTCGGGCTGGATTCAGACCCCAACAAAATTACCCAGCACGGCGTGGCGGGGCGCAATGTAGTGTTTGCCGATGCCGAAGACACCACCTTCTGGAGCAATCTGCATATGCCCCAGGTGCATTCAGTCATCCTCGCCATGGCCGACATTGAAGGCAAACTGATTGCCGCGCGCATGCTGCGGCGCATGGGTTTCACCGGTTACATTGTGGCCCACACCATGTACCAGGACGAAGCTCACCAAATACGTGAAGCCGGCGCCGATGAGGCCTACTTGACCATGAGCGAAACCGGCGTGGCTCTGGCAAGTCATATTATCGAGCGCCATGCTGCCGCTCCCGACGGCTTCGCACTCCCCGCGCCCGTCTGAACGTCAACGAATTTTACACATCGATTTCTCCGCCCGATGGAAGGCGCTGCTAACTGTTTGATAACCCGCGTCGCGGTTTTTCTGGCACACCTTATGCTAGGTATTTTGTTCACCGCCATCTATGAATATGGTTTTTTGTCAGCAACACCCAATGTTCGTGATGTGCAGCTTATGTTGTGACGAAATAGAGGTTGTTCATGCCGCCATGCAGAACACTCATATGGCTATCAACCCACGTGCCAGACATACCGGAATTCGGGTCTGAGTATCAAGTGTGCGCCATCAACGCCAGTAACAATATGCCACTGGCGCCACCGCCCCGCAAAGGTGCCCGTGTTGGCGTGGCAGATCTGCGCCAATTCAGCATTAGCGATGTTGGTAACTTTAATCGTTGGATTGAGTTTCTGGGGCTGCGCTATTGGGTTGCCATTGTCGACACCTATCCATCCCCGGGTTCCGACAATCAGTTGTTCATTGCCCGCTACTGTTCTGACTACCACTCGACACCACTGGACATGAGCCGCTTCACAGCGATGTTAGGGCATTTGTGGGGCATGGCAGAGCTGAAGATCCAGACCTCGGACGGCAACCGGCGCGGACCGGATTTTAATGATGTTGCACTGATGGGCTCATCGCCCGCTATCTGCGACACCCGCGCCTTGCTAAGGCGCTTCGCCGCGGTTGACGAACCGGTGTTGATCACCGGCGAAAGTGGCAGCGGTAAAGACGCCGCCGCTTACTTTATCCAGAAACACAGCAGTCGTGCCTATGGCCCGCTGGTGGTTGTCAACTGCGCCGCGCTGCCCGAATCATTGACCCAAAGCGAGCTGTTTGGCTACGAGAAAGGCGCCTTCACCCACGCCCTGAAAGCCCACCCGGGGCGATTAGAACAGGCGCACGGGGGTACGGTATTGCTGTCCGGTATTGATGAGTTAAGCATGAAGCAGCAATCGTTGTTGTTGCCCTTCTTGCAGGAAGGCCGGCTTGAGCGCATTGGAGGCAAGGCATCGTTCATCGTGGACGTAAGAATTCTGGCGACCAGCTCTTCAGACCTGAATGAGCTGGTTCGCCAGAACGAGTTTCGCTGCGATGTGTTCTATCGCCTGGGCAGCCTGATTATTAATATGCCGCCGCTTCGCCAGCGCCCCGACGACGTTATCACCCTCGCTCTGTTACTTTTAGATCAGAACAAAGCCCCGAAAACACTCAGCCCCGCCGCCGTTTCGGCGCTTGCACACCATACCTGGCCCGGCAATCTGCGCGAACTGCAAAATCGTTTACGCCGCGCCGACCTGCTCAGCGAAAGCGCCACCATCAGCCCCCGCAGCCTGGGTTTATTGTCGGCGCTACCGACTGCCGGCAACCCGTCACAACTGACACTCTCTGCGTTTCGCAACAAGGCCGAACGTCATGCGTTGTCCTGCAGCCTGAGCCTGGCACAACACAACATCAGCGCCGCAGCCCGCATGCTGGCCATTTCCCGCGTTTCGTTCTATCGCCTATTGGAAAAGCACAAACATACAGCCTTACACCCAGATGAAGACTCTGAAGGAGATCGTGCATGACACACCTGTTGAATTCACCCATATGGACATCCCCCAGGTTATACCTATTCACCGTGACTCTGGCCACAACACCGGCGTTCGCCCAGGAAAATGCCGGCATTAACAACCCGCCACCGGTGGATCAGGCCACCAGTATTGCGTCGATCACTGCTGACCGCGGCATTGTTACCCGCCCCGGGCGCTTTACCATTGAACCCTCGTTGTCCTACTCTCACAGTAACTCTACCTTAGTCGCAATCGAGGGCTACACGGTTATACCTGCGTTGCTGATCGGTCTAATCAATATTTCGGAAGTACAGCGAGATACGTTTGTGGGCGCCGTGTCATTGAAGTACGGTTTTACCAGCCGCCTGGAAGCCGCGGTAAGGGTCCCCTACCTGAGCATCAGCGAAGACCTTCGCGAACGGGATATATTTAAAGGCTCAGCGGTAGACAACTTGCGAGAGTCGTCTGGTGATGGGTTGGGCGACATTGAGCTGTCTACCCGTTACCAGTTAAATGATGGGCTGGAAGGCTGGCCCTACGTTATTGGGGTGTTTCGTGTAAGAGCGCCCTCTGGCGAAGGTCCCTATGATGTTGAGCAAACAACACTGTTTGCCGATGACGGCACGCCCATTGGCGTCACCTTGAAAGAGCGCCCGACCGGTTCCGGATTCTGGTCGTTCGAGCCCGGTTTTTCCTTTATCTATCCAAGCGATCCCGCCGTTCTTTTTGGCAACCTGAGCTACGTATGGACAATGGAAGAAGACGAAGGCCCGGCCAACGGCGGTACTGTCGACCCCGGTGATATCGTGCGTTTCGGATTCGGCATGGGCTTTGCGTTTAACGAACGCACTTCGTTCAGCCTGGGCTATGATCATTCAGTGATCGGAAAAACCAGTTTTGAGCAGGGCAACAGTCTTTTTGACGCCAACTTCGATCGAATTCAGGTAGGTTCCTTATCGTTCGGCCTGGCCCATCGGTTGTCGAACCGCACAACGTTAAGCATTTCAGTGAACGTGGGTGTCACGGAAAGTGCGCCGAACACAGAAATCACTCTGAGGCTTCCTCTTAGCTTGTGAGGCACTGCCGCCTTAGCGGCCTGGTAGCGACAGCATGGAATCCTGAAAATTGGGGGGCAGGCGCCAAGTCTGCCCCAGGTTGTTCAGTTCGATGTTCAATTGCTGCATGTTCTGAATAACCGCGCCGTCCACATTATTCTGGATCAATGTCATCCAACTTCCGTTGTCGAGCACACCACTGGTTACCCGTGTGCCGTTTTCTACGCCGCCGAAATCGCGCAGCACCGGCAGGTCTTTGAGTGCCTGGGCGTAACTGCCCACGTCGCTGACATTGGGTATGCGCCAACTGTTAATAACTTGCAGATCGCCATTCACCGACACTCGTTGCTCCAGGCCAATGGCAATTTCAAAGCGATTGAGAAGAAACCCACCGCGCTTTTGCGCAAGCTCAGCATCGCTCAGCACCGAGTTCCAATCTGCGGCCTGCGCCTGTGAAAATGGCAAAACCAGAACAAGCGCCAAGACCCGCCGCGCGGCAAGCAATTTTAACACGACACGTACGTTCGTCGTCATAGGTTCACCACTCCGTCATCGACGGCCAATAAGGCAGGGTATGCCCCAATGGCGGTGCGTCCTGAACATGGTTCAAAGGCGCTGTTGCGACCGAAGGCCAGGCTCCATCGCTAATAAATGAATTACGCCCCTGTTGCAGGTGGCTGCGGATTACAAACGCCGTGCCATCCCAGTACTGCTCAAACTCGTGCCGCGGATACACTTTCATACCGCGCGCAGGATCACCCACCAGCACCTCATTGGCTGAAATACCTTTGATGATCACAAAGTGCCGATAGCCATCCAGCGTGACTAAAGCAATCACCGGCAACCGAACTTCCTTGCGCAATCCGTCGAGCGGCAGGCGAAAACCGTCTGCCTGATAACCTTCAAGCGCCAGGTAGCGCTTCATATCCAACATAGAGAAGCCTTCACGCTGCACTTTCTCTGGATCGGATACAGCGAACATGCCGCTGAACACATCTTGCTCTGACACCTCAAACTCGTAGTGAAACGTCAGTAACGACGCGATCGCCGCGGAACCGCAACTGAAGTCATACTGTTGGCGAAATACCGAGCTGAAACGGCGGGCCTGAAAACTCTTGACGACCACCTCAACGCTGCCGGTAAATCCCGGAATCAACACGCTGCCGGAATTGGCCGCGGGGCTGAAAACCAGAAGCAGGGTCGCCAACACCGCTATGCTGCCTATGCCTCCGGTCATAGCCCTTCTCCTTTTAACGGTTAATAAGAACGTTAATCTGGGTTGTGTCCTGAATAACCACCTGGTTACCAGAGTTCTGGATAACCGTGGCCACACCGCTCATATTTTGAAAGGCGCCGCCGCTGATGAGGTTATTACCGGTCATTACCTGTCCAGCCAACACGTTGTCACTGACATTGGCATTCTGATTGCTGTTATTGTTTTGCCACTGCAACGAAACGCCCTGGCGGCCACTGGCCTCGTCAAGCTGGTGGGCAGACAGCGCCGGCTGTTGTAGCCAGGCGTTGCTGTCCGTATTGCTGTCGGTAGTGGCCTCACCCAATGCGCTAGCAGCGGCCAAAAGCAAGCTAATGCCCGCTGTGTAGCTTATGCAGGCTGCTCGTGCACAACGGCGGTTTTGATAAAGGCTGTTGTCCATCCCATGCCTCCCGGGCCCGGGCGGGCAACCAGAAACTGGCAGCCCGCCGCTTCCCCTATTGGGTGTTGCCGCCTGCGGTCAGGTTAGACATTACACTGACGTTGGCCTGGGTAACGCTGCCTACACCTACGTTCTGGGCAAAGGCGCCCACACCGGTGAAGTTTGCAGAGCCATCGCCAATGGAGTTGCTGGTACGCACTTCGTTGTAAGAACTCTCGCCGCTTGCATCACCGAAGGTCACCGACACGTCGCTCACGCTGCCACTAAGGTCGGCGTTGTTAAGGAACATGTCGACCGACATGGTCAGCATGCTGCTGCTGTTGTCAGACGAATCGTTGTAGGAGCCGGCAATGCTGCTATCCGACTGATCGTTGTACGAGTCGTTGGTGCTGTTGTCCGACTGGTCTTTGTTCGAATCATTGGTGCTGTTATTGGCCTGATTGTTATTCGAATCGTTGGTGCTGTTATCCGAATCATCGTTGGTGCTGTTGTCGTCCTGGCTGTTGTTCGAATCGTTGGTGCTGTTATTAGCCTGGCTATTGCCAGAATCGTTGGTGCTGTTGTTGTCCTGACTGTTGTTCGAATCGTTGGTGCTGTTATTCGAATGGTCGTGGGCGCTGTTATCCGAATCATCGTTGGTGCTG
>JBALXR010000025.1:0-15874 GCA_036960525.1 Marinobacter sp. | reverse complement strand
CTGTTGTCGTCCTGGCTGTTACCAGAATCGTTCGTGCTGTTATTGGCCTGACTGTTGTTCGAATCGTTGGTGCTGTTATTCGAATCGTCGTTGGCGCTGTTATCCGAAGCGTCGTTGGTGCTGTTGTCGTCCTGGCTGTTACCAGAATCGTTCGTGCTGTTATTGGCCTGACTGTTGTTCGAATCGTTGGTGCTGTTATCGGCCTGGTTGTTGCCGGAATCGTTGGTGCTACCGTCCGAATTATCGGAGTTGTTCGTGGAGTTGTCATTGCCAGAGTTGGCGTTGCCCGAGGTGTCATTATTAGACGTAGATCCACCGGCGGCGTTCGTATTCGGATCACCATCGCCACCTTGCTGGTCAGCCCACGCGGCGCCAGAAAGGCCCAGGCTTAATGCAACAGCAATTGCCAGCAGATTTTTTTTAGCATTCATGATGTTATTCCTTCTTTGTTGTTGGCTTCTAACAGAGTCCATCCCTTCCTGCCAACCCCGTGACAAGTTACGATGCAGACTCACAGACAGTATCTAGCGAAGACCGTGCCAACAATCTCAATAAATCCACAAATCACTGAAAAATATAAATTTTAATTTTTATGCACTCACTTTCTCTGCTGCAAAAAAATAGCGGGCTGTACCATTACTGATACAACCCGCCGAGTCTAAATACCGCATTTTAAATATTCATTGTCCAAATCAAGGCTCTACAGAAAAGTAATGTGTAAAGCCTAGACACTATATGGCGATTTTGACAACACAAGGGCTTTCGGTGTCAAACAGCAGGCTCCCGAATTAGCCAGACCAGACAGTCAGTTAGCGCTGACACCGGCGCTGAATGTCAGTCCACAATAAACGTAAGCGCGGTCATCATAATGGCCCGGAAATGCTGCGATCAGCACCAAGTAGCGGCGCGTCACAAATACCCGGCAGGCGCACCGGTTCGCCCGGCACGTTTAGCAGTGCGTAGTTGGAAATTTCCACCACGTTCATACCGTCATCGGGGGACCACAGTGTAACCAGCTGGTTCAAGCGCGCCAGCGTCACGTTTTTCTCATGGCTGCCCATCGAAGCCCTACTTTAATGTCATCCCCAAACCAGCATGATCATCGGTACCGCCACCACCGTCACGATAATCGATAGCGGCAATCCCAGGCGCCAGTAGTCGCCAAACTTATAGCCGCCGGGCTCCATCACCAGAGCATTGGACTGATGGCCAATAGGCGTCATGAACGCCGACGACGCGCCCATGGCCACCGCCATCAGTACCGCATCGGCAGGCACATTTAATGACGTTGCCAGGCTCAATGCGACCGGCGCCACCACAATAGCGGCAGCGGCATTATTGATCACGTTCGACAGCAGCAGCGTAACCACCAGCAACATAGCCAGCACCGCCGCTAGCGAAAAGTCGCCGCCCAGTATCAGCATCTGGCTTGCCAGTAGCTCCGCGCCGCCGCTGGTTTCGAGCGCCCGGCCGACGGGAATCATTGCAGCCAGCAAGACAATGATCGACCAATCGATAGACTTGTAAGCCTCTTCCGCGGACAACAAGCCCACCAGAATCATCGCCACCGCACCTGCAACCAGCGCTACCGGCGCGCTCAGCAGCCCGCTGACCACCGCTGCAATACTGGAACCGAATACGGCGGCAGCCAGCGCTACCTTACGTGACGAACCCAGCCGCAGTCCGCGCTCGGCCAGCGGCAGGCAACCCAGAGTAATCAGAGTTTCTGTGAGGCCATCCTCGGTACCCTGGACCAGCAGAATATCGCCGGCCTGGAAGCGAATATCCCCTAACCGGCTCTGAATACGCTGGCCACGGCGAGCCACCGCCACTACATTCAGAAAATAACGTTCGCGCAAACCCAAATGGTTGGCAGACAGTCCCAGTAAGGTTGAACCTGGCGAAACCACCACTTCCATCAGCTGTAAATCGTCTTCATCCAGACTAATCGGCGCCTTGGTATCCTCTTCGTCGGCGCTGGACTCATGGCTGGAATCTTTAGACAGCACGTCCGCGTTCGTTCTCCCGTTGTCTAGCTTGCGCTGTGGCGCCAAAAGCGCACCGGTGGCTAACTCAAGATCGGTATTGTCCAGAAAGGCCTGCAAAGTTTCGGTGTTGGCCTCAATTAACAACAAATCGCCTTCCCGCATTACGGTAAAGGTTGAGGGAATGATCTTGCGTACCCCTTCACGGATCAAGGCCAACACCGCAAGATCATCGCTCTCACCGGATTCGGTCAACAATGAGTGCAAGGTGGAACCAACGCTGGTGGAGCCTTTCGGCACTCGCAGCTCGGTGACGTAATCGCCCACGCTGAACAGCTTTTTGCCGGCGCCGCCGTCATCGCGCTGCGGTGTCAGACGCCAGCCCACTAAAGTTATAAACGCAATACCGGCCACCGTGACCGCCAGGCCCACCGGGGCAAAATCAAACAGGCCAAAGGCGCCTTCGGGACGATAGGAAGAAATGATAATGTTCGGCGGTGTGCCAATCAGGGTGATGGTACCGCCCAACAAGGAGCCAAACGCCAGCGGCATCAGCAGCATGGAGGGCGAGTGCCCGGCGTCACGGGACATCCAGATAGCGACCGGCATCAGCAAAGCCAGCGCGCCAACATTATTGATAAAACCGGAACAAAGCGCCACCACCGAGGTGAGCGTGAGCACCTGTAGCGTGGGTCGGTGGCCAATACGCCCCAGTAAGCGGGCAATCGCATCCACCACGCCTCCGTTTACCAGCCCCTGGCTGATCACCAATACCGCCGCCACGGTAATCACCGCCGGGTGCCCAAAACCGCTGAACAGTTCATCAGCAGGCACAAGCCCGGTGAACGCCATCGCCAGCAACGCCAGCATCGACACCACATCAAACCGCAGTCGATTCCAGATAAACAGCGCCAGGGTAATACCCAGTGCCGCGAACACAATGCCCTGATCCAGATTCAATCGCCCTGCTCCTGCCTGAACACACGGTTTTCATTAGCATAGTTCAAGGCCTGAACCTTGAACCGGCGCCACAAAAAAACCCGCATCTGGCGAACCAGTATGCGGGTTTTCAAATCCCGGAGGAGGGAGTTGCGGCGTCCGTGCCGCGTCAGATCAGCCTGTTAGCCAAACTGATTCATAGTGTTGTCTTTACCACCGGCTTTCAGCGCGGCGTCGCCTGCGAAGAATTCCTTGTGGTCGTCACCAATGTTGGAGCCGGCCATGTCCTGGTGTTTGACGGTGGCGATACCCTGGCGAATCTCTTTACGCTGAACGCCTTTGACGTAAGCCAGCATGCCTTCGGCACCGAAGTAGCCTTTGGCCAGATTGTCGGTAGACAAGGCCGCAGTGTGGTAAGTCGGCAGCGTGATCAGGTGGTGGAACACACCGGCTTCACGGGCGGCATCGCGCTGGAAGTCCGCCGTCCACTGATCAGCCAACTTGCCCAGGTCGGTGCTGTCGTATTCTTCGCTCATCAGCGCAGCACGCTCGTAGGCCGATACGTCTTTGCCTTCTTCTTTCCAGGAATCGAACACCTGCTGGCGGAAGCTCAGGGTCCAGTTGAACGACGGGCTGTTGTTGTAAACCAGCTTGGCGTTAGGAACCACTTCCTTGATGCGGTTAACCATGGCTGCAATCTGGCCAACGTGAGGCTTCTCGGTTTCGATCCACAACATGTCAGCGCCGTTCTGCAGGCTGGTAATGCAGTCCAGAATAACCCGATCGTCACCGCTGCCGGCTTTAAACTGGAACAAACCAGACGCCAGACGCTTGGGTTTGACCAGCTGACCGTTCTGCTTGATCACCACGTCGCCGTTGTTGATGTCTTCGGCTTTGGCAATCACGTCACCGTCGATGAAGCTGTTGTACTGGTCGCCCAGATCACCCGGCTCGTCGGTTACGGCAATCTTCTGAGTCAGGCCAGCACCCAGGGAGTCAGTACGGGCAACAATCACACCGTCATCCACACCCAGTTCCAGGAAGGCCAAACGCACAGCGTTGATCTTGGCCAGGAAGTCGGCGTGGGGAACGGTTACTTTGCCGTCCTGGTGGCCGCACTGCTTCTCGTCAGATACCTGGTTTTCAATTTGAATGCAGCAGGCACCGGCTTCAATCATCTGCTTGGCCAGCAGGTAAGTGGCTTCGGCGTTACCAAAACCGGCGTCGATGTCGGCGATAATCGGCACAATGTGGGTCTGGTGTTTATCTATCTGGCTTATCAGCTGCTCGGCCTTGGCGTTGTCACCGGCGTTCTGAGCTTCTTCCAGATCACGGAACAGGTGGTTCAGCTCCCATGAATCGGCTTGGCGCAGAAAGGTGTACAACTCGCCAATCAGGCCGGATACGGCGGTTTTCTCGTGCATGGACTGGTCTGGCAGCGGGCCGAACTCTGAACGCAGGGCGGCAACCATCCAACCGGACAGGTACAAGTAGCGGCGTGAGGTGTCGCCAAAGTGCTTTTTAATAGAAATCATCTTCTGCTGGCCGATAAACCCGTGCCAGCAACCCAGAGACTGGGTGTACTGAGATGTGTCGTTATCGTAGTTCGCCATGTCTTCGCGCATAATCTTGGCGGTGTACTTGGCGATATCCAGACCGGTCTGAAATTTGTTCTGGGCGCGCATCCGGGCCGCGTGCTCAGGCTTGATGGCGTTCCAGGTAGGGTTCTGTTTCAGTAGGGCTGTGAGGGCGTCAACGTCTTTTGAGTAAGGCATGGCTCATTCCTTTGTACGTCAGTTTTTCAAGGGCATCGAATTTAAATCCAATTCTTGCCGGACATTGGCGACTACTTTAATGCCTCTCGCCGCATAACTGAAATTTATATAATCTATTTTCATCATTTTTTTCATGAATGTTGAGCTACATCAAAACGCTCGCTGCCTAAGACCCCAGCCAATAGTTCTGATGCGATCATCCGCTTGACCGGTGACTGCAGGCATTAATCAGATACCTGGCCGGTTAAACACAAAATCACGAACCTGTCTCCAGGCTTAACATCAAGATAATCCCGCCTCGGCGGGTTTAGCATCAGGTGCCGACCCTTGGCGTCCGGCTGGCTCCGGTAGATACCAAGCGCTATTTCACCTTCTTTGGCCAACGTTCGTTCCAGCAACTGAAAATCAACGCTGGCCGGAAGCGTGTAATCGACCGGGGCCCGAAACTGAATTTCCGCACCACCCACCGTGAAGAGCTCATCCAACACCACGCGCAACTCTCGCCTCAAGGCCACCTGAGCCAGAACATGGCTGAGTATCATCGGGCTGATTAACATTTCGCTGCCGTGGTTGTACAGCAAGTGGCTGTTGTCCGGGTCGCTTAACTCCATAATCAGCTGCGGGCGCCGTGGTTGATCCGTCAGCACATCTTCCAGTTGTAAATAACCCACCATGGTGCGGGCGTCTGCTTCTTCGCCGGATGCCAAGCGATCGCTGCTCAGCAGCATTACTGTGTCATAGGCGGCTGGCTGCAACTGGCGCAGCTCGGCCTCCACCATGTAATCGGCTTCGATGTGCTGAACTTGCAGATCTACCTGTTTCCCCAAATGGCGCTGGGTCAGCTGGTCGCGCTCAACAGCACTGACAACCGAAATTACATCCACCTGAAACGGCCGATAGTGGTAACTCGACAACTCTGCCAGCAGACTGGGTACTCGTCGATTCCAACCCAACACCAGTATTCTCTGGGGCGTCTGTACCGGCGCCGCGGTCACAATCCGCGGGCTTCCACGCTGAACCGCGGGTAACGGCGGCAGCTTGGAATTAGGGTCGGTTTCGGCGTAAAACCGCGCCATCATGATCACCCGGTCTTCTTTATCAATCACACTGTCTGTCGGCGCCATCAACCACACTTTCCACTGCTCACCCTCGCGCTTCAGCAGGCCTAGCACAATTGCCAGCGGCCGCTGCGCAGCCACCTCAGCCAGTGTCATGCCAACCATGGTTTCGCCACCGCGCACATACAACTCGTTGCCGTCGCCAGCGGTGAGCAGTTCGTTATAAATTTCCGACAGGCCGGGGTGCAAGATATTCTGCGCCATCAAACGGCTGATGGTGGCATCGCCAGCCACCACTTCTACCGCACCGGGATAGGCGCGTTCTATTACCGGCAATTTTCGCAGATCCTGAATCTCGGCCACCACATAAGGCAGTGGCGCGTTGTATTGGCGTGCCTGCGCGGCAATCGACAGCAGTGCTTTAACGGTTTCCACATCCGGCGTTAGCAGGCTTCCGGTTTCCATCTGGCTACTGGGCACAATCACGGCGGCGGCGTCCAGACACGCCACCCTATGCAGGGCGTCGGGTTGAATGGGTGAGCCGCTGCGCAGAATGATCTGACGCGCGCGACGGCCGATACCTGGCTCCATTCGCAGCTCGTGCACCTGCTCTGCGCTGGCATGTTCTGAAAGCACGACGAGATTGAGCCGACCGGCATCGTGTTTCTCCAGAAACCGGCGCATACGGCCGGATGCACTCAGCAATTCGGTCAGCAATGGCAGGGTGTGCCGGGTCCAGCCCAGTACCACAATGTGGCTTTTCAGCGTGACCGGAGTCAGTCCTCGCTCCAGCTCCTCCATTTTGGCAATCAGCCAGCGGGTGAGGATGGCAACCAATGTGCCCATAAACACCACATAGCCGCTGACGGTAAGCAGGGTAGAGACAAAACGCTGCCAAGCGCCTATGTCGTCACCCAAATAGCCGGGGTCTGTCAGGCGCAAAAACGCCCACCAAACGGCCGCGCCCACACTGTCAAATTTTTGCCCGGCCGCCAATACCGCAAGCCCGCCGGCAATCGAAATCAGCGCAATAAAGGCGGCCACCACCAATAGCTGGAAACCCGCGCCTTTTACCAACTGGCGCTCAACAACGAACTTGACGCGATCCACAATTCGGAATGGAAGCATGCAATACCTTATTTACTGTTGGCTGGAGCACTGTTTATAAGAGCTCGTTTTTGTAGACCTGATGTTAACAGCGATCAGTGCTCGCCCGCTTGCACCAAAGCTTCAGCCAGTGTGGGTGTAAAGCGGCTAACACCGTTTACAGGCGCAACCCCTGCACGAGCCAGAGCTCGCAGTGGCTGGTACTGCAAATCGGCAATAATGATACTGGTGCCATCGCGCTTGCAGGCGGCCAGGAGTTTATTCAAGGCAGACAGTCCACCGGCGTCCAGCAAAGTCACGCCGTCCATATACAGAATAAAACCACGGGCGTTTTTGGACAGTTCCGCCAGCTCGCCAAAGATGCGCTCGGCGGCGGCAAAAAACAGGGGCCCGTTAATTTTGAACACCTGCCAGCCGGCAGGCAGGTTAGCCTGCGTCACCCGCTGATTGGTGGATATGTCGGTCACCCGGGTCATTTGTGCCATTTCGCGCATGAACAGCACCGCTGCCAGCAGTACGCCGGTGGTAATGGCAATCACCATATCCAGCATTACCGTCAGGCTGAAGCAGGTCAGAAACACCAGAAGGTCACCGCGCGGCGCTGTTTTAAGCAAGTGCACGGCTTTTGGCGCTTCACTCATATTCCACGCCACTATCAGCAGTAACGCCGCCATCGCCGGCATTGGCATGTAAGACAGCACCCCTGCCAGCGCTACCAGCGCCAGCACCACTACCAGCGAGTGCACAATCGCAGACACCGGCGATTCAGCGCCAGCGCGATAGTTGGCGGCCGAGCGGGCAAGCGCCGCGGTGGCTGTAATACCACCAAAGAAGGGCGCGATTATGTTGCCCAAACCCTGTCCCAGCAATTCACTGTTGGCGCTGTGGCGCTTACCGGTCATGCCGTCCAGCACCACCGCACACAGTAAGGATTCAATCGCGCCCAGCATGGCAATGGCAAACGCTGCCGGAATCAAAGCTTGAATCAGACTCCAGGACACCACCAGTGGGCTGCCATCGGCGCCCGCCTGCTGCCAGGGCCAGACAAACTCGGGCAAGAACGGAGGAATACCACTGCCACTGGTTCCATCGGGCAGTAAATAACTGAAACGAGAGCCAATGGTGTCAATGGAGGCACCCTGGCTGTTTAGCCACAGCGCCAACAAACTACCCACAATAACGGCGGGTAAGTGCGGTGGCACCGGTGTTTTCAGCCGCGGCCACAGCAGCATGATCGCCAATGTAACCCCGGCAACCAGAGTACTCATGGCATCCAGCCCGGGCGCAGCTTGAACCAGAGCAGCCAGCTTTCCCCAGTAATGCTCGGGCATAGCCACAATCGGCAAACCGAACAGGTCTTTCACCTGTAAAGTGGCGATGACCACCGCAATACCCCCGGTAAATCCCAGGGTCACCGGCTCCGGTATATACTCAATAAAGCGCCCCAGTCGCATGACCGCCATAACCAGAAGCAGCACTCCGGACATCACCGTGGCTAGCAGCAAACCGCCTAACCCGTATTCTTGGGCAATGGGGTATAGAATCACCACAAAAGCGGCGGTCGGGCCGGAAATGCTGTAACGGCTGCCGCCTGTGAGCGCGATCACCACGCCGGCAATAATGGCCGTATACAAACCGTATTGGGGAGCCACACCGCTGGCAATAGCCAGTGCCATGGCCAGCGGAATAGCAATAATTCCCACGGTAATACCGGCCATCACATCTTTTGCAAAACGCCGGGAACTGTAAGGCTCCTGCACGCAGGCTTCGCGGATCGCGTGGCCTGGGCGCAGGGAAAACAAATGGCTGCGGGACATAAACAACTTGCCTGTACGAAGGGCTTCCACCAGCATTATACTCGCTATGCAGCCAGATCGTATTCGGAAAACTTATTAGTAGTGTGCTTACCGCAACGGAACCTCGCGCTTATGTCCACAAGTTTTTACAACATTCGTTACCTGATTGGCGCTTTGGTGCTGGCAATCACGGCCGGTTGTGCGACCTCCCTCGCCTCGCACACCCCTTTGAAAGCACCTCAAAACCAATATCAGGCGCACCTGGTCGATCCGCAATCTGCCCCCCTGAACACTCTAACACCAGAGCAGCTGGCAACGCGTTTAGCCAACGCCGATGTGGTGGTGGTTGGTGAATATCACGGCCATCACGCCAGTCATCTGCTTCAAGCCCAGCTGCAGTTGGCGCTGTTTCAGCAGCGACCCCAACAGATACTGAGTATGGAGCAATTTGAAACCAATCAGCAGGATGCGCTGAACCAGTATCTGGCGGGCGGCAGCGGCGAAAGCGAAATGATTGAAGACACCGGCGCCTGGGACAATTATCGCGCGTCTTACCGGCCTATCGTCGAGTTCGCCCTTAGCCATCAATTACCGGTGATTGCTGCCAATGCGCCGGGCGATATCGTGCGTTGTGTGGGCCGCGAAGGGCCGCACATTATTGACGATTTATCTCAGGCACAGCGCCAAACCATTGCTCAACAACCGTTTATGGACACCCCGGCCTACCGGCAACGCTTTGATGATGCCATTGGCGCGAGTCATGGCGACGGCGACGATGCTATGAAGCAGCGCCTGGACAACAGCTACAAAGCACAACTATTGCGCGACAACACCATGGCCGAAAGCATTTTGCAGGCCCACCAAGACTACCCGGGCCACCAGATACTGCACGTCAACGGTAATTTCCACAGCGAGCAGCATCAGGGCACGGTAGCGCTGCTGCACAAGCGCGCGCCAGAGTTGGACATTGCGGTGATCAGCCCGGTTTTCTGGCCCGAAAATGAAGCCATGCCAGAGCTGTCTGAACATCGTACGAAAGGCGACTTCCTCTACTTTCTGCAGCCTCTGCCAGACGCTTACAAAAACGACGATCGCCGCAACCGCGTCATGCGCGAACGTTTCAGCCAGGCCGAGCATCAACCCTGTAGCTAAATCGTTATTGGGTGGCTACAACTTCGTTGGTAACGGCGTAGTTGCCAGCCAGCCAGCGCAGTATTTCGTCAGCCGCCGGGTGGTCAAAGCCATCATAAGTATGCACCAAAGCCTGCTTCCGTTCGGCGGACAGGCGCTCCAGGCCGGCGTCTTGCAACACCAATAAATCCGCTTGCACGCAATCTGCCAGCTCGGCCCCAAGAACCTCTCGTGCCGCGTAATAGAACGCCTTACCGTATTCGTAATCCGGCCCCAGCTGATAACTCTGCGCCAGGGTTATGGCCGGAATGCAGGTCAGCGTTGACTGCAGCGCCGGGTTAATGGCGTGGCCGGCGATGTGCGCAGCGTTAGCCGCCGGGCGGCCAGTAAATCCACGCAAGTGCAAGTGACGCGACATACGGTCGCCATCATTAACCGGGTAGTTGTCCCATAACAGCGGTTTGCGCCCCAGAAGATTGCCCACTCTTTGCAAGTGGCCGGGCGAAATCTCCCGCGAACACACCTCCTCGCCGGTCCAGAATATCTGTATAGAGGGATCCAGCGCCCGCCCCAGTGTTTGTAGATAATCCGCCGGGCGCTTGCCAAACACCCGGTCCAGCACCGGATCGTCCGAGTAGTAGGTCGGGCACACACTGATACGCCGAACTGCGGAGTGCTCGGCAATCCAGTGCACGATGTCTGCCTGTACCTGCGCCATGTGCGGCCCAGCGCCGTGCATGTCGTCAAACAGGATGGCCAGTTCATCCAACCCCAACTGATCAAAGAACGCCAGCTTAAGCGCCAGTGCCTGCCGGCCGGTTTCATCAAAATTGTTAAACAGCTCAAACGGGCTCAGACCCACACCAAAACGCACCCTGGCGGCTTTACAGAAGCTCGCGAAGGCAGCCATTTCTGCGGCAGCCTGTGGCGGATGCGGTTCCCGCCAGCGCCGCCTTAAAAAAGCATCGGCCTTGGGCGCGTAAAGATAAAAGCCGTAACCGTGTGGCGCCAGCCTGCGCACCAGTTGCCGGCGCTGCTTCCAGCTCCACAATGGGCCATAAAAGCCCTCAATAATTCCCAGCTCTGCTGCCATAACCAATGCCCCTGCGGATGCCTGCGTTGAACCCGACGGTTATACTGAATGATGAACACATCGTATAGCGCGAACAAGGTAACCGTATAGCCAGACCGTATTGCCGCAACGCAAAGCGGGCTACTGATGAACCGAACCCGCAACGAGACCGCCCATGCTGGCTGGTTTGGTGCCGCTCGTGTTTTAAGGCTATTGCCGGCTTTGTGGGCTGGCATCCTGCTCACCGTTATCAGTGTGCACCTGGTACATCAAATTATTGGCTACGGAGTGGTTAGCTGGAACTACAGTGCAGGCCTGCCCGGCTGGTTCGGTGTTAGTATTGCGCTTGGCGCCGCTCTGCTTTTCGCCTGCCTGATTCACTACAGCATCGAAAACCCGCTTTGCGACGGTTCAGGGCGTGGCGCACCCGCACAAACACTGCCCAAGCCGTTGTAGCACCTTTAACCCAATATCTAATGCCTTATATTTTTCATTCCACCGATTAAAAATAACTGATATGATATGCCAGTTTCATCGCGTTTTTAACGGAACGCAGACTTGGCCCAAAAAAATTATAACAGGAAGCAAAAACAATGATGATTCGTTCCATTTTCTCCGCGGCGATACTCGCGGTGGCAGCAACTTTCGCCTCGACACACGCACTGGCTCAGGAAACGTTTACCTTAAAACTGGCAGAAACCTGGGGCCCGAACTTTCCGATTTTTGGGGACACCACCAAAAACTTCGCCAAATCTGTCGAGGAAATGTCTAACGGTCGGCTGAAAATCCGCATCGATTCTGCCAACAAGCACAAGGCACCTCTGGGCGTGTTTGATATGGTCAAGGCCGGCCAATACGACATGGGCCACTCCGCTTCCTACTACTGGAAAGGCAAGGTTCCAGAAACCCTGTTTTTCACCAGCATGCCTTTCGGTATGAACGCCATTGAACAGTACGCCTGGTTTTATCACGGCGGCGGCATGGAGCTGATGCAGGAAGTGTATGCGCCACACAACATGCTATCTTTCCCTGGCGGCAACACCGGCGTTCAGATGGGCGGTTGGTTCCGCAAGGAAATCAAGTCGCTGGAAGACCTTCAGGGCCTGAAAATGCGCATTCCGGGCTTCGCCGGCGAAGTCTTTGCTGAAGTGGGTGTGAACCCGACCAACATTGCGCCGGGCGAGCTATACACGTCCCTTGAGCGCAACACTATTGACGCAGTCGAGTGGGTCGGTCCGGCTCTGGATCTTCGCCTTGGCTTCCAGCAGATCGCAGATTATTACTACACCGGTTGGCACGAGCCTGCTACCGAGCTTCAATTCCTTGTGAACAAGCAGGTGTGGGAAAAGCTGCCTGCCGATTTGCAGGAAATCATGCGCGTTGCCATGCGCACAGCCTCATACGACATGCTGGTACTCTCACAGCACGAAAATGCGAAAGCCTGGGCCAGCATCAAGAAAGACTTCCCCAACGTGCAGATCAAGCAGTTCCCCCAGGACATTTTCCAGGCCATGTACAATGCCAACAAAAAGCTTTTGAAAGAAGCCTCTGAAAGCAATGAGCAAGCGGCCCGGATTGTAAAATCCCAGGAAGATTACCTCGCTCAAAGTCGCGCCTACACCGATATTTCTGAGCGCGCATACCTCAACACGATGAGTACAGTAGAGTAAGATACAAGCGGTAATGGAGCCGGGTTCGTTCTGAAGGCGATCCCGGTTTTATTGTTTTTAGCAATAGCAGAATCGCCAACTCCCTGGCGGAGGATTGTGAATGCAGTGGATTATAAAGCTGGACGAGGGCCTTGCGCGCCTCTCTAATTTTTGCGGCTGGATCGCCTGTGTCGCCATGATACTGATGGTGGGTAACGTTTTTTACGACGTTGCTGCCCGCTATGCGTTTAATCAGGTATCCATCGGCATGCAGGAAATGGAGTGGCACCTTTACTCGGTGGTATTTCTGTTCGGCATTCCCTATGCCTTGCGCACAGACGGCCACGTTCGGGTAGACGTGCTTTATACGAAATGGAGCAATAAAACCAAGGCCTGGGTAAACCTGACAGGCGCTCTGCTATTTGTGGTGCCATTCGCCTATTTGATCGGCATTTATGGCTACGATTTCGCTCTGAGCTCCTATAGCATGGGCGAAGGCAGCGGCGACCCGGGCGGCCTGTCTCACCGTTGGCTGATCAAATCCGCAATACCCGTTTCTGCGTTTTTTATCGCCATCGCAGGCCTTAATATGGCGACTCACGCCCTGCGGGTTATGTCTGGCGAAAAAGAGTACGAAGGTGAGCACAGCGCAGGGGGCCTGGCATGATTGGCATGATAATGTTCGCCGTAGCCCTGGTGATGCTAATGCTGGGTTTTCCTGTCGCCTTCACTTTTGGCGGCGTCGCTTTGTTTTTTGGTGTGTTGTCAGAAGGCATGGATCTGTTCGCTTTTATGCCTTACCGCATCATGAGCGTTATGCAGAATACGGTTTTGATGGCCGTTCCCCTGTTTATTTTTATGGGTGTTATCCTGCAGCGCACACGTTTAGCTGAACAGTTGCTAACCTCTATGGGCCGGCTGTTTGGTGGTCTGCCTGGTGGCCTGGCTATTTCTACCATTCTGGTGGGCGCACTGCTTGCGGCCTCCACCGGTGTCGTAGGCGCAAGTGTGGTTGCCATGGGCCTGATTTCGCTGCCGGTCATGCTTGCCCACAAGTACGACAAGCGCCTGGCAACGGGCACCATCTGTGCGGCAGGTACGCTGGGCCAGATTGTTCCTCCGTCTATCATTCTGATTATTCTGGGCGACGTGCTCGGGCTTCCTGTTGGCGATCTGTTCCGTGCGGCCGTTGGGCCCGGCGTGGTTCTTATCGGGCTCTATATCGTTTACATCCTGGTTATGACCCGTTTCAAACCCGAAACGGCTCCGGCCATGCCAGAAGACAAGAGCATTTCCCGTAAAAAGGAAGTCATGAATGCACTGCTGGCCATCATTCCGCCGCTGGCGCTGATTGTCATTGTGCTTGGCTCAATCTTTACCGGGATTGCGACACCGACAGAATCCTCGGCCCTTGGCGGCGTGGGCGCCATTTTGCTGGCCCTTATCTATGGCCAGTTCTCATTCCAGATGGTTTGGAACGCTTCAAAAGATACAGTGAAAGTAACGGCCATGGTGTTTGCCATCCTGATCGGTGCGACTGCCTTCTCGATGGTGTTCAGCTATAGCGGTGGCGATTACCTGCTGGAAGAATGGATGTTGCAGCTACCGGGCGAGAAATGGGGCTTTATCATCCTCGCTATGCTGGTGATTATGGTTCTGGGTTTCTTCATTGATTTTGTCGAAATTTCCTTCATCATCGTGCCCATTCTGGCGCCCGTGGCCGAAGCCCTGGGCATCAACATGCTCTGGTTTGCCATTCTTATCGCCATGAACCTGCAAACCAGCTTTTTGACGCCGCCCTTCGGGTTCGCTTTGTTTTACCTCAAGGGGGTAGCACCGCCAGAGGTGCGAACCATCGACATCTACAAGGGGGTGTTACCGTTCATCCTCTTGCAGGTGTTTGTGCTGGCGCTGATTGTGATTTTCCCTGAATGGTTCGGTATGAGTTCGTCGTATTAGTAGGGAATGGCTCACGATAGAATCGTTAGCGGATAAAAAAATGGCGGCCATATGGCCGCCATTTTTTTAACATTAACTAAGGCTTACTGGCCCAGGTAGCTGCGATACATCCACAGGGTTTTTTCCTGTTCGGCGATGTAATCACTCATCAGCGACGCGGTGCCTTCATCGTCGGCGTCGTTTGCCAGGCTCAACAGTTCACGCTGTTTGCCAATCAATTTTACGAAGCTTTCAGCTATATTCTGCACGGCGTCTTTGCCGTTAGAGACGTCTTTGCGCTCAGGGATCTCAGACCGTTCCATGTAGGTGCTGTAAGCGTGGGCAGGACGATGGCCCAGGGTCAAAACACGCTCGGCAATTTCATCAATCTTGAGCAGCAACGCGTCGTACTGTTCTTCAAATTTAACGTGCAACTCAAAGAAGTTGTCGCCTTTGATGTTCCAGTGATACCCACGCACGTTCATATAAAAAATCTGGTAGTTGGACAGCAGGTCATTCAGCGAATCCGCCAACTCTTGAGTTTTCGCAGTGTCCAGACCAAGAAAGTTCTTACTCATGTTCGTCTCCTTGACGTTCAATGATATTGGCACCAGTTTGGCGCCGCGTGCGGTAAAACGGAAGCTTAACAAGTTGATCGCCGCAATAGGGTCAGACTTGGGCCCGCCTCAGTTAGATTTCAAGGCGTTGTGACAACCAGGCCCCATAACAAACGTTAATCCAAGCCTATAGCCTATACCCCTGGGCCGCAGTCCATGCAGTGGCTGTCGGTAGCAGGACCCATACTGAGTTTACGACTCAGATCCTGCAAGGCGCTGCGCAGACCTTCTTCAATAACCGGGTGATAAAACGGCATATCAAGCATGTCACTCACTGTCATTCGGCGCTGAGCAGACCAGGCGAGCAGATGGGCTATGTGCTCGGCGGCAGGGCCAAACATTTCAGCGCCCATAAACAAACCGCTACCGTGTTCACCGTACACCCGCAACAGCCCGCGATTTTTACCAATCACCCGGCTGCGGCCCTGATTCTCAAAGCTGACCTCACCCACCGCATAGTGACCGCGGCAGCGCTCATCCACCTGCTGAATTGTCAGTCCCACCGAGGCGATCTGCGGGTCGGTAAACACCACTGCCAGCGGCACTTTGCGCAAACCTGCGCGAACATCCGGGTAGCGGCCGGCGTTGTCGCCGGCAATACGGCCTTCATCAGCGGCTTCGTGCAGCAAAGGCGCTTCGTTGTTAACGTCGCCAACGATGAATATATGGCTGTCACCACAGCGCAGAGTGTAACCGTTGAACACCGGTATGCCCTGGTCATCCAATTGCAGATCCGCGTTTTGTATGTCCAGCCCGTCAATATTCGGGCGCCGACCGGTAGCTGCCAGCAGGCAGTCAAATTCTTCG
>JBALXR010000024.1:21529-32881 GCA_036960525.1 Marinobacter sp. | reverse complement strand
CATCCAGAGGCTCATTCAAGTAAGACTGAAGCTCCACCTCCCCCAACCCCAGGGCTTGTGCAACGCCAGAGCCAATACCTCCAGCCAGTGCCAGAGCAACCGCAAGTTTGCGTACCTTCATGCTTTTTCCTTTCCAGTCTCCGTTATTCGTACCTGCTTCGGCGCACTGCGGCGTTAAAGCAGTTTCGGACGAGGTTGGATGACTTCCGTCTAGGTGTTTTATAAGTGTGGCGGAACTTTAATCCTCAACTCGACAAGTATTGTTGATAAGCATCATTTTATCAATGAATCAACGTTCTTCAGTGCACTGCTGCGCCACTTTGCCAACTTTTCGTCGCAAACACACAGCCATTACGAACCCAAAGTTATTGTGGGCGCTGAGGAGACACCGGCTTTTACGGTTCTAAAAATAACAGGGGCGAAGACTGAAAGCAGCCTTCGCCCCTCACCGGTTGGTTGAAACCGGACGCAGTTGGCATTAAATCAACGACTCTGAAGAATTCGCAACATGCGCCTCAGCGGTTCTGCCGCGCCCCACAGTAGCTGGTCACCCACGGTAAACGCAGAAATGTACTCCGGCCCCATGGTCAATTTGCGTATACGACCCACTGGAATACTCAGGGTGCCGGTTACTTTCGCCGGTGTCAGCTCACGTATGCTGGCCTCGCGCTCGTTGGGAATAACTTTCACCCAATCGTTACCGGCGGCCAAAATCTTCTCAATTTCGGCAACAGAAAGATCTTTGCGCAGCTTTATAGTCAGCGCCTGGCTGTGTGAGCGCATGGCACCGATTCGAACGCACAAACCGTCAATCGGAATCGGGTTGTCGCTGCGACCCAGAATCTTGTTGGTTTCAACACCGGCTTTCCACTCTTCCTTGCTCATACCATTTTCGAGTTGCTTGTCGATAAACGGAATCAGGCTGCCTGCCAGAGGCGCGCCAAAGTGCTCGGTGGGAAAATCGTTGCTGCGCATGGTGTCAGTCACCCTGCGGTCAATTTCCAGAATCGCCGATGACGGGCTGTCCAACTCGGCTTTAACGCTGCCGTTCAGCTCGCCCATTTGGTTCAGCAACTCGCGCATGTTCTGTGCGCCGGAACCGGAAGCTGCCTGATACGTCATGGGCGACACCCATTCTATCAAATCTTGCTCCAGCAAACCGCCCAAGGCCAACATCATCAGGCTCACTGTGCAGTTACCGCCGATGTAATCTTTCACGCCTTTGTCGAGCGCAGCGTCAATCACGTTGCGGTTAACCGGGTCTAGCACAATCACAGAATGGTCAACCATACGCAGGGTAGACGCAGCGTCTATCCAATAGCCGTTCCAACCGGCGTCACGCAGTTTCTGGTACACCGCCGAAGTGTAGTCGCCGCCCTGGCAGGTCAGAATCACGTCCAGGGCTTTCAGAGTGTCGATATCGAAGGCGTCCTGCAGCGGCAAAATGCCATCGCGGCCAACATCCGGCGCCGGTTGCCCGGTTTGCGACGTGGAAAAGAATACCGGTTCGATATCCGCGAAATCGTTTTCTTCACGCATGCGCTGCATGAGGACAGAACCCACCATGCCACGCCAACCTACAAGCCCAACTCGCTTCATGCGGCCTTTGAACCTCTTTTATAGCTGCCTGCCGCCGATATCTCTGGCACAGACAAAATGAATGTTTCCGCGGCAACAACCTCGCATTCCTACGAATTAGAATGCTGCCGGACTGGAATGCTGTCGATTTAAAATACGATCGACTTTAAAGCGCTGTTCAACTATAGCTGCGCCAGTACCGCTTCACCCATGTCACGGGTAGAAACCTGAGTACAACCCTCCGACATTATATCCGCTGTACGCAAGCCCTGGTCCAGCACCTTGCCAACCGCGGTTTCAATGGCTGCGGCAGCGGCGCCTTCGTCCAGACTATAGCGTAGCATCATTGCAACGCTAAGAATGGTCGCCAGCGGGTTTGCAATGCCTTTGCCGGCAATATCAGGCGCCGAACCATGGCACGGCTCGTACATGCCCTGCTTCGCCGAATTCATCGAAGCCGATGGCAGCATGCCGATGGAGCCTGTCAGCATAGCGGCTTCGTCAGAAAGAATATCACCAAACATATTGCCGGTTACAATCACGTCAAACTGTTTGGGTGCGCGCACTAGCTGCATCGCGGCGTTATCCACGTACATGTGAGACAGCTCTACGTCCGGATACTCGAGTTTGAGCTCATTCATGACCTCACGCCAAAGCACGGTCACTTCCAACACGTTCGCTTTGTCGACCGAGCACAGTTTTTTGCCGCGCTGCTGGGCCGTTTCGAACGCGACCCGGCCAATACGGCGAATTTCAGTTTCTGTGTAGGCGTAAGTGTTATAGCCCTGGCGCTCACCGCTTTCCAGTTGCCGCACACCGCGAGGCTGGCCGAAGTAAATACCTCCAGTCAGCTCACGGATAATCATGATATCCAGCCCGGACACCACTTCCGGCTTCAGCGAAGAAGCAGACGCCAACTGCGGGTAAAGAATAGCAGGGCGAAAATTGGCAAACAGCTCAAGGTTGGAACGCAGCCCCAGCAAACCTTTTTCCGGGCGTTTGGCCATCGGCAGGGCGTCCCACTTCGGGCCGCCAACGGCGCCCAGCAGAATCGCGTCGGCCTTGATGGCCAACTCCAGGGTTTCATCCGGCAGCGGGGTGTCGGAATCATCCAACGCAGCACCGCCAACCAGGCCGTGCTGAAAGGTCAAATCAAGCTTGAACGACTCATTTACCCGGCGCAGTACCTTTTCGGCCTCGCCCATAATTTCAGGGCCAATACCGTCGCCCGGCAGCAATAATATGGTTCGTGACATATCAGGTTCCTTGATATCGGTTTCAACATTGGTTTAACAAACAAATTACTGGCCAGCACCAAACAGCCAGGGCGCGGTTTTACGGCGCGCATCTTCGTAATGCCGAATAACATCGGCATCTTCCAGAGTCACACCAATATCGTCCAGGCCGTTCAGCAGGCAGTGGCGACGGAAGCCGTCTACGTCGAAGCTGAAAGATTCGCCAGACGGCGTGATAACGGTGTTGGCTTCAAGATCTACCGTCAGCTCATAGCCTTCGCTGGCCTCAGCTTCAATAAACAGCTGATCAACTATTTTGTCAACAAGAACAATTGGTAGCAGCCCATTCTTAAAGCAGTTATTGTAAAAAATGTCAGCAAAACTGGGGGCAATAATCACCCGAAAGCCGAAATCTTCAAGCGCCCAAGGTGCGTGTTCACGGCTGGAACCGCAACCAAAATTGGTGCGGGCCAGCAGCACGCTGGCGCCGCTGTAGCGTTTTTGGTTCAGCACAAAATCCGTGTTTAACGGGCGTTGAGAATTATCCTGACCAGGCTGACCCTCGTCCAGATAACGTAATGGATCAAACAGGTTCGGGCCGAAGCCGGTGCGTTTGATGGACTTCAAAAATTGCTTGGGAATGATCAGGTCCGTGTCCACATTGGAACGGTCCATGGGGGCTACCAGGCCCTGGTGTTGGGTAAATGCGCGCATGGTCAATTCTCCTGTGGCTCAGTTCAGCATTTCACGAACGTCAACAAAATGGCCGGCAATCGCTGCCGCCGCTGCCATGGCCGGGCTAACCAGATGGGTACGCCCACCAAAGCCCTGACGCCCCTCAAAGTTGCGGTTAGAAGTAGACGCGCAGTGCTCGCCCTGGCCCAACTTATCGGCGTTCATGGCCAGGCACATAGAACAACCGGGGTCGCGCCACTCCAGGCCCGCTTCCAGGAAAATCTTGTCCAGCCCTTCGGCTTCGGCCTGTAACTTCACCAAACCCGAGCCCGGCACCACCATCGCCTGCTTCAAACTACCCGCCACCTTGCGGCCTTTAACCACCACCGCCGCCTCGCGCAGATCTTCAATCCGGCTGTTGGTACAGGAACCGATAAATATCCGATCCAGCTTGATGTCGGTGATCAACTGATTGGGCAGCAGGCCCATGTATTTCAGCGCACGTTCAAGCCCTTCACGTTTTATCAAATCGGTTTCTTTCGCCGGATCTGGCACCCGACCGGCCACATTCGCCACCATTTCCGGGGAGGTTCCCCAGCTTACCTGAGGCTGAATATCCGCAGCTTCAAGCTCAACTACTTTGTCAAATTCGGCGTTCAGCTCACTGTGCAAGGTGCTCCAATGAGCAACCGCTGCATCCCAGGCTTCACCTTTGGGTGAAAACGGCCGCCCCTTGACGTAGTCAACAGTGGTGCCGTCTACCGCCACCATGCCAACGCGGGCGCCGGCTTCAATCGCCATATTGCACACCGTCATCCGGCCTTCCATGCTCAGGCTTTGTATGGCTTCGCCGCCAAACTCGATAGCATGGCCGGAACCGCCAGCGGTACCGATTTTGCCAATAATCGCCAGCACTACGTCTTTGGCGGTTACGCCTTTACCCAACTGGCCATTCACTTTCACCAGCATGTTTTTCATTTTCTGCTGCACCAGGCACTGGGTAGCCAGCACGTGTTCCACTTCCGAGGTGCCAATACCGTGGGCCAAACAGCCAAAAGCGCCGTGGGTCGAGGTATGAGAATCACCGCAGACAATGGTCATACCGGGCAAGGTTGCACCCTGCTCGGGCCCGATCACGTGCACTATGCCCTGACGCTGGTCTTTAATCTTGAATTCAAGAATGCCAAACTCGTCGCAGTTGCTGTCCAGAGTTTCTACCTGAATGCGCGATACCGGATCCACAATGCCGTCGATTCCCATGGCGCGGTCCGTGGTAGGCACGTTATGGTCCGGCGTTGCCAGATTGGCATCAATCCGCCAGGGCTTTCGGTTGGCCAGGCGCAAACCTTCAAACGCCTGCGGCGACGTCACTTCATGCAACAAGTGGCGGTCAATATATATAAGCGCAGAGCCGTCATCACGCTGTTTTACCAGATGATCGTCCCACAATTTGTCGTATAAGGTTTTACCCGCCATGATCGCTCTCTCATCGTTTTGGGGTTTAAAAAAAAGCTCATCACCGTTGATACGGCTGCGCCCTTAAAAGTTCTGATTGTTGAAGCAGTCTAAAGTGCCTAGCCAATAACTTCAATTCATGTTTTTTATGCATAGCATTCCTTTTTGGAATACCATTTAATAGAATGAAGGACTTAAGGATGCTATAAAAAGCACATTTATTCCACGGCGATCATGGTGCATATGGATTCCAACACGTTGCGCGCTTTTCTGGCCATTGTTGACCAGGGCTCATTCTCTGAAGCCGCCGAGCAGTTGCACATTACCCAGCCTGCCATCAGCAAGCGGCTGGCCGCTCTGGAGGCCCAGCTCGGCGCCGAGCTGGTTGATCGCAGCCAGCGCCAGCTCAAGTTAACCAACGCCGGCGCTCGGCTACTGCCTCACGCCAGGCGGATTCTGGATGAAATCCACAACGCCCGCATTGCTCTTTCGCCAAGCACCCGCGAAATTGCTGGTGAGCTTCAGATTATTGCCAGCCACCACATTGGCCTGCACCACCTGCCTAGCTGGCTGCGGCGCTTCAACCGCGACTATCCGCAGGTCACTCTTGAACTTCAATTTATGGAATCAGACGCCGCCTACGCCCAGATGCGCAAACGCGGCGCCGAACTGGCGTTTGTTACCCTGAGCGATGGTATAGATCCGAACTTCAAGGTTTACGCCCAGTGGCCAGACCCAATGGCGTTTGTGGTCGGGCCGGAGCATCCGCTAGCAGCGTTAGAACAGCCTACACTGGCGGATTTGTCTGGCCACGCTGCGCTGTTGCCAGATACCAGCACGGGCACTTACCGGTTAGTCAGCCGGCTGTTTATGGAGGCCAACCTGCCGTTAAGCTCGCAGATGCCCACAAACTACCTCGAAACCCTGAAAATGATGACCAGTGTGGGTCTAGGCTGGAGCGTATTGCCGGTGCGTATGCTGGACAGCAGCCTGCAGATAATGCCGGTAGCACATTCACTGGCGCGGCTTATGGGGGCTATCGGCCTGTCAGGCAGAGACTTGAGTGGTGCCGCCCGGGCTCTGCTGGCGATTGTGGAACAGCAGGAAACCAAAGCAAAGCGGGGACCGATTTGAAATCCGTCCCCAACCCGTCCCCTACCTCGATTTCAAATCTGTCCCCTACCGCCCTCCGGCTCAGGCGGCGGAGGCGGTGGTCGCAAACCGCGCCAAGCCGCGGCAAACGCCAGGGCGGTGACAACCGCGCTGCCCAAGAAGGCCGCGGAGGTGTCAATGCCGTCTACCAGAAACCCCGCACCCCAGGCACCCAAAGCCCCACCAGCGCCAAACGTTAACCCGCTATAGAGTGCCTGCCCCTGGCCGTGATGGTGGCGGCCAAAAAAACCTTGAATATACTGCACCGACACCGCATGCAACGCGCCGTAGGACGCCGCATGCAATAGTTGGGCAAATATCAGCACCGGCAGCACCGACGCCATTTCCGCAATTAGTAACCAGCGCAGCAGGCTTAGCAGCAAGGCCGCCAGCACAATGTGGCGCACGCTGAAACGCGCGCCTAGGCGATGCATCACCATAAACAGGAAAATTTCGGCGATAACGCCCAGCGACCACAACAGGCCAATGGAAAGTTTGCCGTAATCGTGCAACTGCAGGTGAATACTAAAAAACGTGTAGTAAGAGCCGTGGGCCACTTGCAGTAAAAAGTTCATCACAAAAAACGCAATCACCGCGGGATGGCTGAGGATGGCCTTCAGGCTGCCCCGCGGTGATTTCTGGCTGCGAACAATTTTTTCAACCGGCAGCATCCGGGCCGACACCGCAATACCGGCAAACAGCGGAATCAACAGCATCGGCAAATAGCGAATATCCACCCATTCCAACAGCACGCCTATCAATGCCACGGCGGCAATAAAACCCACCGAACCCCACAGGCGAATTTTACCGTATTGGTCCCGCTGCGAACCCAAAACCTGAAGGGTGATAACTTCGTAAAGGGGCAGCACAGCGTTCCAGAAAAAAGTGAACGCCAACATAACCAGCATCAGGCCGGTAAAGCCCGGCTCTAGAAATACGCCAGCAAAACACAAGGAACCGGCGATCGTACCGAAGCGGACCAGCCGCACCCTTTGCCCTGTGCGGTCGCCCAAATGGCCCCAAACGCTGGGGGCCACAATTTTGGTAAGCTGGATGGTCGCCATCAAACTGGCGATTTGCAGGTAGGAGAAACCGCGACCTTCAAGGTAAAGCGACCAGTAAGGCAGCATTCCGCCCAACAGGGCGAAGAACCAAAAATACAAATTAGACAGACGCCAGTGCGTCACTGTTACCCCTTACCTTTAAATTGCGCCGCTACTTTTATCCAGCAGGGACGGATTTGAAATCCGTCCCTGGTCTGTCAAAGCTGAGGCAGCACCGGCGTGGTTACCCGCACATCGGCGTTCTGGCCGCGATGGCGCAAATAATGATCCATTAGCACAATGGCCATCATCGCCTCGGCGATGGGCGTTGCGCGAATGCCCACGCAGGGATCGTGGCGGCCGGTGGTGATAATTTCGACCGGATTGCCGTCAACATCAATACTCCGGCCCGGCAAGCGCAGGCTGGAGGTAGGTTTGAGTGCAATACTGGCTAGAATGGGCTGACCGGAGGAAATACCCCCTAGAATGCCACCGGCTTGATTCGACAAGAAACCTTCCGGCGTCATTTCATCCCGATGCTGGGTGCCTTTTTGGTCAATACAACCAAAACCGGCACCAATTTCAACGCCTTTTACGGCGTTAATGCTCATTAATGCGTGAGCAAGATCTGCGTCCAGCCGGTCAAACACCGGCTCGCCCAACCCCGGTGGTACGCCTTCGGCCACCACGTTAATACGGGCGCCAATCGAATCGCCTTCTTTAACCAACGCTTCCATATAGGCTTTCATTTCCGACACTTTGCTGGCATCCGGGCAGAAAAACGGATTCTGGTGTACTTGCTCCCAGTCCAGGGTTTCGGCTTTTATCGGGCCTAATTGGCTTAGGTAGCCACGCACGGTAATGCCCAGGCGCTGCAGCAGGAATTTGCGCGCTACGGCGCCAGCGGCCACACGCATGGCGGTCTCGCGGGCCGAAGAGCGTCCACCACCGCGATAATCCCGCTCACCAAATTTGTGGTGATAGGTGTAATCTGCGTGGGCCGGGCGAAACTGGGTAGCGATTTTTGAATAGTCTTTGGATCGTTGATCGGTATTTTCAATCATCAAACCGATAGAGGTGCCGGTGGTGCGGCCTTCGAACACGCCGGAAAGAATGCGCACTTCATCGGCTTCGCGGCGCTGAGTGGTGTAGCGCGAAGTGCCCGGTTTACGGCGATCAAGATCGTACTGCATGTCTTCTTCAGACAGCTCAAGCCCCGGCGGACAGCCATCAATTACACACCCCAGAGCAGCCCCGTGGCTTTCACCAAACGTGGTCACCGTGAACAGTTTGCCAAATGTGTTTCCAGACATAATTCAGTATCTTACCCAGTTGTTATAAGAAAGTTGTAACGATTTTATCAGTTCTTCGCCAAGTATTTTCGCAAGTCTTTAGCAACAATGGCGAATACCCCGTCGCCGCCGTTTTCAAACTCCAGCCAAGTCAGCGGCAGCTGAGGATAGGCCGCATCCAGCTCTGGCCAGCTGTTACCGACTTCCACAATCAACAGACCGTTGTCGGTCAGCCGATCGGCAGCTCCGACCAATATGCGACGGGCTATCTCCAGACCGTCTTCACCGGCTGCCAGCCCCAGTACCGGCTCATGGCCAAACTCCGCAGGCATGCTCGCCAGGTCCCGTGCATTCACATAGGGCGGGTTGCTAAGAATCACATCGTAACGTTCATTCAGATTGCTGAACACGTCCGATTGCACGGTTTGCACCCGCTCGCCCAGTTGATGCAAGGCAATATTGGAATCGGCCACCGCCAGCGCGTCAGTGGAAATATCCGCCAGGTCCACCACGGCATCTTCAAACACCGTGGCGGCGGCAATACCAATGCAGCCGCTGCCAGTGCACAAATCCAGAATACGCTCCACATACACATCGCCCAGCCAGGGCTGCAAGCCATTTTCCAGCAGCTCTGACAGCGGTGAACGCGGCACCAGCACCCGTGGGTCTACATTAAATGGCAGCCCCATAAACCAGGCTTCGCCCAGCAAATAGGCCAGTGGAACCTGCTCTTCTACCCGGCGTTCTATGCGCTCCAAAATCAGCTCGCGCTCTTCGCGCACCAGGCGCGCATCCAGAAACAAATTATTGTTTTCCAGCGGCAAATGCAGGCTGCGCATTACCAGCTGTACCGCTTCGTCCCAAACGTTGTCTGTGCCATGGCCGAAGTACAGCGGCGACTTGGCAAAACGGGAACAGGCGTAGCGCAAAAGATCGCGTACGGTGGCCAAATCATCAACGGGGCTGGTCACGGAGAAAGAGTCCTGTCTGAACGGAAAATGGGCAAGCAGTATACGTGTTTTGGCTGTCTTGCGCGCGGCCTAAACCGACCTAGACAGCCAGCGGGCCTGAGCTGCTGTGGTCTTGCTCATAGCGGTCCAAAGCCGCTGCCATGCGCTCGCGACCAAGCTGAATAAGCTCTGGCGCTTTGTGGAAATCGTAGCTACGACAAACATTTTTCGGAATATTCACAAGTAAGTCAGGCGGGTAGCCGGCAATTTTGTACTGCACCAGCACGCTCTGCATAGTTTCAATGGCCAGATTCATCACCTCGAACTTGCCGATACCGAGCTTTTCCCAGTTAATGGTCTGGCCCTCGTCCTGAGCTTTGCTGGTGCTTGTGGGCTCCGGCGATTTCGGGCTTTGTACCGCTTCTTCGCCCGCCTGCTTACGCTGTTTTTTGGCGTTTTGCTTTTGCACTTCGCGGCTGATTTTATCTTCCGCAGGCTCACCGTCGACTTTGCCGCCGGCCAACCCTTTCAACGTGTCCCAGTCAAACCAGCGCGACGCTTTTTCGCGCATGGCGTCCATCCACTCTTCACTATCGTCATCGTCGTCGACGCTGGTAAAAGCCGCATCCAACAGGCGCTGACTGCGGTCTTCTTCACCCGCCAGGTTCACCGCAACAATCAGGTCGGCATGGGCCGAAATGGTCGGAATAATCGGCAGTGGGTTCAGGGTGGCACCGTCAACCAGCACCCGGCCGTTCAGCACCAGCGGCGTCACTACACCGGGAATAGCCACCGACGCGCGTATGGCTTGGTCCAGCCGGCCTTCCTGAAACCAGATTTCTTTATGGCCCAGAAGGTCTGTGGCTACCGACGTAAACGCAATGGGCAAGTCTTCTATGCGCGTATCGCCTAGAATGTCACTCACAATAGAAAAGATTTTCTCACCACGAATGGCACCCACCGCGCTGAAAGTGAGGTCTAGCAGCCTAAGCACATCAAATTGCCCTAATCCGGTGACCCAGTCTTTATACTGCTGCAGTTTTCCTGCGGCGTACATGCCGCCCACCAAGGCCCCCATAGAGCAACCGGATATCGCAATAATTTCGTAGCCGCGTTCGTTAAGCACCTCAATGGCGCCAATATGGGCGTAGCCACGGGCACCGCCGCTGCCCAGAGCGAGCGCTACGGTAGCGCGCTTTTGCCGAGGCGCCGGCTTTTTGTCTTTGCCGGTTTCCGGCGCACCGGCAGAAGCCAGGCCGCCGCTTTCGACCACCACGGAACTGTTGCCCGCGGCGGTTTTCGAGGGGCCTGCTGCCAGGCTTTTATCAGCAACAGCAACAGCCTTGTCATCGTTTTTAGATGTCATGACATAACCTTGAAATCACTTTGAAATCACCACAATTTCCACACGATTACCTTTGCGCTTCGGATCAGACTGCACAATGCTGGGCCCCACCACCACTAACTGCTGGCGTTCCTTTACAATGCCGGTTTGCACCAGCAAATCAGACATCGATTCACCAGCCGTGCGGGCGCGAGCCATGGCGTCTTCCAGCGGCTCGCTGCCTTCCAGCTCCGAGTAGGTGATCAGCATCACAGTGCTGCCGTCGGCATCGGCCCAGTCCAGTAACATGCGGCGGTCCTTTGATTGCCAGTCAAAGCGCACAATAAATCCGTCTTGCCAGGCCACCGTCAAAGGCCCGCGAATGCGACTTTTCAGGGACCCCAGGCCCGGCACCACGGCGCCCGAGCCAACCTCGAAGTGTTCTACCCAGACGTATTCGCTCTGGTTACCGCGGGTAACCGTGTATACCAGGGTTAGCCAGCGCTGGCCGTCTTCACTGACGGTGCCCGTCACCAAGTAATCCTGTGCAGTGTCGCGGCCAAGCAGCATGGATTTGTCAAAAACCTGATTGACCCACACGTTGTTGCGGCCGCAACGCACGCCCGAGCATTCAAACAATATGTTAGC
>JBALXR010000024.1:0-21429 GCA_036960525.1 Marinobacter sp. | reverse complement strand
CCAGAGTCCAACAGCGCCTGGCGATAGTAATTCAACGCATTGACCCGGCTGGAGTCCGTGTTAATGCGATACAGCAGGCTGTTGCCGGATACCGGCAGCCGGGCCATCACATCGGAACGAATTTCACTGTTGATTTCCCGCACAGGGCTGAACAGAACAAGATGCCCGCCCGACTCCAACGGCCGGGTTTCTTCCAGCTGTGACGCGGGGAACGGCTCTGGAGCTGTCTCCGGAAATGCAGCCAGTGCCTGTGTGCTGGCAACAGCGAGCATCGCTCCCAGTGTTAAAGCAGCTCCAATAACAAAATTTTTCGCACATCGACCTTGCAACACAGCATCACCTATTGGTTCAAAAATCGTTTAACAGCCTCGGTCACCGGACGGGTATCGCCATCCAGATGACAGTGGTGGCCGCCGGGAACATCAACCTGCTGGAAATCTTTGATCACTTGGGCGCGGATTTGGGTAGTGTCGGTGTTGTCTGCCAATAACCCGGATTGCGCCCGCACAAATAACGTTGCCGTGCTCAGCGCCGCCAAAGACGCCATCACCTGCTGTTCTGACAGCGTCAGCGCCGAGGGGTACCGCAACCGCGAATCGGTGCGCCACAACCAGCCGCTTTCCACTTTTTGCATATTACGAGGTATAAGGGCCAGAGCAGCTTCCGGGCTCAAAGGACTCAGGCCGCCGGCCCGCACCTTCGCCGCTGTCGCCAGGTCCGGATACAACGCCGGTTTACCAGAGCCCGCCAGGCGTTTGCTAATGGAACGGCGCAATTGGGGAATCACTTCGTGTTCATGCCGGCTGAGCGCGCCCAGACTGTCAATCAGCACCAGTTTGCGCACCCGCTCGGGGAATGCCGCAGCGTAAAGCGCAGCAACAATGCCACCAAGGGAGTGCCCAACCAAATCCAACGGAGTCGTGTCAGCGTCAAAGTGAAGCTCGATCAGTTCGGCCAAATCCGCTACATAATCCATCAACACATAATGCTGCCCCGGCGGGCGATGGCCAGAATGGCCGTGGCCTGCAAAATCAAATGCGTACACGTCACCAAGGTGAGTCAGTTCCGGTGCCAGGTGGGTAAATGTATCGCTGTTATCAAGCCAGCCGTGCAGCAACAACATTGGCCGAAGGTTTGCAACTTCTGGCTGCGCGGGCCAGCTCAAACCTGACAGCGTGATGTGTTCCAGTGGCCAAAGAACTTCTTGCCCGGCGACAAAGCCTGCACTTGTATCCGCCAACTCGGCAGCAACTTCGGTCATCGGATACCTCAGAGTGTATGGGTGGGGCGGTCAGAACTCAGCGAACCCGCCAAATACGACTCGATTTTGGTTTTAGCCAATTCAGCGTCGCCATTAAACTGTACGCCAATACCGGCCGCGCGGTTTCCTTGTGCGCCTTTTGGCGTAATCCAGATAACCTTACCAGACACCGGCAACTTCTCCGGTTCGTCCATCAGATTGAGCAGCAAAAACACCTCGTTACCAAGCTGGTACTGCTTTTGGGTGGGAATAAACAGGCCCCCCTGACGGATATACGGCATATACGCAGCGTAGAGCACTGCTTTGTCTTTAATGGTCAGGGTTAATATGCCACTGCGATTTCCGAATCCGGGCCCCATAACAAATACCTTATCTGTGGTGTATCAAAAAATGTATCAATAAATATTGGCTAATCATAACAGTAGCGAGACCGATGCGGGTATGTGCCGGCTCTTCAATCAACATTAGCCTGCGCAGCTGCCTCAGCCGGCACGCTGGCGTTTTGGCATCAGTTGTTGCCATGCCAGCAGCAATCGGCTGGCTTCCAGCTCCGGGCTGGCATTGTATACAACGACTTCACGCCCTTCACGCACCGCGTCCAGCAATTCATGGGCGCGCCAGGGCGGATTGCAGCCGGCCAGGAAGCGCAGCATATCCGCCGCTTCATGATGCGCCGGCTCACCCCCGGCGCTCAAGCGGGCCAGGTCTGCCGCCCAGCCTTCAAACAGCCACAGGGTTTCATCCAGCCCCAGGGTTTTGAAGGCTTTGGCCGCATCGGCCAGGGTCATCTGGTTTTTCATAAAATCGCGAAAACCACAAAAAGCCGCGTCGTGCAGCGCTATAAAGCCGCTGTTCAGATAATCCAAAGCCAGCCTCGGGGCATTGCCCGCCAGCATCAACGCTTTCGCGACGGAAGTGCTGTCCGGCTGTTTTTCAGGTGGTAGCAGAGCCAGCCGGCCCACCAGCCAGCGTTCGGCGTCGGCTGTTTCAGGTACCGGCAACGCATGAGTCTGGCAGCGCGAGCGAATGGTCGGTAGCAAGGGCCGGCCACTTTCCTGCAACAGCAACAGCACGGTATCACCGCTGGGTTCTTCCAGGGTTTTTAGCAACGCATTGGCGGCGTTGATATTGAGCTGGTCGGCGCGATCAATAATCGCGATTTTACGATGCCCAACCTGAGGTGACGCCGAAGCAAACGTAATCAATTCCCTGATTTGAACAATGCGCACCATACGCGATTTTTCAGGGGCGTATACCCGCACATCGGGGTGGCTGCCGGCACGCTTCAATTCACATTGTTTGCAGTGGCCGCAAGCTTGTGGCATTCCCCGGGGGTCGGTTTGCAGCTGATCACACAGCAACAAACCGGCAACCGCATCGGCCCAGGCACGTTTACCAACACCGCGCTCGCCATTAATGATCAGTGCGTGGGGTAGCCGCGACTCCGCCAGCTGTTTCTGCACGCTGTGCCAGGCTTTCGCAAGCCAAGGCATGTCGGTCGCAATATCGGTGTCTTGGTGTATCAATCCTTTGCCTCGCTGCTCGCTTAAAATGATTCGCTCGATTTAGTGGAAGGCTCGCCTGAAACTTCCCCCGCCTGCCGTCGCTGCCGTCGCTGCCGTTTCATGCGGGCCAGTAAACGTCGCAGAAGGCGAATGTCAGACGCCGGCCCCACAGCGGCATTGGCCGTTTGGCTGCTATAATAATGAGTATTGACCACACCGGCAAAAACTCTGGCCAAATCCGCCAGCGCCGGTACCGCCTGTGCCAGCCGTTCAGCCAGGCCTAGGGGCGTTTCACCCTGACGCACAGGCACACCAACACCCTCGCAAAAACATTGCCAGCGCAGAAACTGACGCGCGACACCGGTGCGTCGACCGCCCTGCCGGCCACGCCAGGCGCTGATCAGTCCGGCCAACAGCAGTGCTGCCGCTACAGTGCCAGCGCTAATGTAACCCAGGTCGCGCATGGTTAGGCCACCGGGCAAGCGCGACATCAGGTCCATCTGGCTCTGACCCTGATACCCCACCACCCAGCGCTGCCATTGGTAATTGACGCGGTCCAGCTGCAGGCTGGCCCACGTCAGTAGCGGCAAATTGCCGTATTTTTGCGGCGACAGCCAACTATTTTCCAGAAACGAACCTTCTTCTGCCATCGCCTCTCGCAGGCCTGATTCGATGCGCGACGGCGCAATCGCCGCGGTCGGGTCAAGCCGAATCCAGCCCGCGCCCTCAAACCAGCCCTCTACCCAGGCGTGGGCGTCGTACTGGCGCACAATCAAGTATTCGTCACCGGCGCCTGACTCACCGCCCTGATACCCAACAACTATTCGCGCGGGAATACCGGCCGCACGCAGCACAAAAGTCATGGCGTCCGCATAGTGGGCACAAAACCCCCGCTTCACATCAAACAACAAGGCATCAATACCGTTGTCCGGCATCACCGGCGGCCGCAGCGTATAAAAGTAAGGCTGCTCGCGGAAACGTTGCAGCAGCGCAGCGGCTACACCACGGTCGTCGTACCGGCTGCTCAGTTCATCAGCCAAAGCCCGCGCCCGCGGGTTACCGCGGCCAGGCAATTGCAATAATTGACGGCGCTGCGCCGGTGACAGTTGCGCGTTCGCATTGGCCGGAGGCGTTTCCAAAGCCAGGCGATAACGCACACTGGTGTCCGCAGGGCGACGGAAGCGAAACAGGTCTTCGTCTATTTCTTCAATATTGGGCGATACCGCCACCGAACCCTCCAGCGCGAACGCCCAACTCTGATCGGTGGCTTCTAACAATATTTCGTATTGGTTTTCATCCAAAGGCCCGGATACGCCTTCGATTTCAACCCGCCCCAAGCGCCGGGCAGCTGGCTGCGCGGACTGTTTCCAGGTTGCGTCGTCAAGATAATCCAGCGTCAGGCCCCGCCAATAGCGTTGAGCCTGGGATGGTGTCTGCCCGCCGAAACTGACACGAAATGCACGCTCGCTGCTCTGGGCCAGACTGGAAATATCGCCCGGGGTCATCTGATCACTTATGCCGCTGCGGGCCTGGCCCGACACCAGCGGTACACTCCACAGCGGCGCCATGCGCGGAAAGAACACAAACAGAACCACCACCACCGGCAACATTTTTAACAGCAAAGCAGCAAGCCTGCGACCACCAGAGCGCACACCCGAGGGCAACTCAGGCGCGTTCAGAACTTGTAAACCCAGCAGCAGTAATACCACCGCGGTAAAATTCAGTAAGGTCCAGTGTATGGCCTGATGGAACAAAAAATTCACCGCGGCCATGTACAACAAAATTAAAAACAGCACGTAAAAATCACGGGCGGTTCGGGTTTCAAGCCACTTAAGCCCCACGCACAACACAAAAAACGACGCCGCAGTGTCTACCGTGAACTGGCTTTTTACGGTGGCCACGTACAGCCCGCCCAACGCTACCACCAGCCCCGTTCGCCACCATCGCCCAGGTAAGCGCACACGGCCCAGGCGCGCTAGCCAGCGCCAGCCCATAAGCACAACACACACCACCAAAAGCCAGGTCGGCAACCGGTCCCATTGCGGCACCAGCAAAAGTGTAAACGCCGCCATCAGCCATAAAAGCGCCTTGCCAGGCAGTTGCACAGCCTGCACTTGAAGGCCTGAGCCGAGGATTGACGAAGGTTGTTTGTAACGTCGGCGAAGGGTCATTGCGAGCTCCCGTTGCTGACGACATCCAGCGCTTCCGGGTCGGCGCTAGTGGATTTCAAACGACTGCCAAAGCGGCGGGGCTGGTGGTCACGGGGCTTCTCTAGCCCCCACACCGCCAGCGCGCGCTGGCAGCGCAATGCGTGGGCAGCGCCGCTGTCTGGCTCTATCAACTGCCCCGGCAAACTCAGCCCGTAGCGCACATCCAAACGTTGGCGGTCATCCACCAAAAACGCCAGATAACTTAAACGAATTTCGTTATTTACGCCTATAAACGACTGAAAATCAAGACATTGTTGAATTCCAGTTTGCCCTTGCCAATCCGCCACCACCAGCTGCCCGGTCCGGGCAAAACGTTTCCACAGTACGCGCTGGCTCGAATCGCCTTCGCGCCAGGGCCGTAAATCGGCGCTGTCTGAACCGGCCAGAACACTGGCCACCGCCTCGCTTTCGCCGTCCACGGCCGTGGCGCGCAGTTCGGGCGCAGTGATGGGTTTTGCAAAGGCCAGGCCGGCGGACACCGGCCGCAACCAAGACCAAGTTTTCAACAGCCCAAAGGGATAACGGGTTTCTATTCGAATTCGGTCCGGGCGCACATAACCACGGCTCGGCGCCCCCACCAGCACAGACACGTCACGGCTTTGACCGGCTGGCACGCTCACCCACACCGGCAACGAATCCCCGCTGCTAACCTGCACTGCAATGGCGTCGTCTTTACCGGCGGTCAGGCGCAAGCTGAACGGCACCGTGTCGCCGGCAATGGCTTCTCCCGCCCGGCTCAGGGCCAGAGTCAAACCGGCCAGGTTACGGTGAGTCTGGTGCATGGCGCCCACAAACACTCCGCCAAGTACAAAGGTCAGCATATAAATCAGACTGTTTTGATAGTTGATGCCGGTAATCAGCATAATCAACAGCAGCGCACCGAACATCACGCCGGCACCGGTAGGCAGAATAAACAGATTTTTCTGGCTGAACATCTGGCGGTCAGATCTGGGCAGGCGTCGATTCACCCAACGCTGCCAAAAACCATCGCTTATTGGTTTCTTCATTGTCATAAATCCAGTATACGTAACAGCCTTTCGCGAATCGCCAGCGTATAGACAAATCGCCGAATAAATTTCCCTTCAAAAGAACACGAGAGGTTTCCCCCTTGATAGCGGCTACACCCATCAGCGCTGATCAATTTACCCGGCTTCAGGCCCATGCCAGCCAGTGCAGCGACTTTATCTGCCTGGGTGCTCCCGGAGCGGAAGCTGGCCGCGGTGAACGATTTGGTTTCACCGCACGGGCAACCGAGACCGTAGCGCTCGCAGGTAGCGATGTATACGCCGACAAAGCCGCTCTGGCCCGCACCGCAGGCTTTATGGAAAACCAACTTGCGAGATTAATGAAAAGTCAGCTGCCGCACGTTAACAAGCCGGCGGCGCAAACGACACCCTGGCTGAGCGGCGGCTGGCTGGGTTTCGCCAGTTACGAGCTGGGGTATCGGCATTTAAAAGCTCCGACGAATACGGCAACCGCCGCTTCATCCAGAACCGACAGCAATCCATTGCCCGCCATGCAAGCCGGTTTGTACCTGTGGATGGCGAGCTGCAATCGGCAAAGCGGACAATATTACCTGTGGATGCACCCGCAGTGCGCCACTACAACTCGTGCGGAACTGGCCAACTGGCAACAAGAAGACGCAGCGTTACCACTGCCAAAACAACACTGGCGCATGACCCAAGCCTTTGCGCCACGGCAATCAGCGGCAGATTTCATGGCCGGCGTTGAACGGGTGAAAGAGTACATTCTGGCAGGCGACTGCTATCAGGCCAACTTGTCCCAACAGTTCAGCGGGCAGTACCAAGGCGACTCCTGGCGTGCCTATCAGGCGCTTACCGGCGCGCACCCTACGCCCTACGGCGCCTTTCTAAGGCTCGGCGACCAGGCCATTGTATCGGCATCGCCGGAGCGCTTTCTTCAGATCAGCGGCGATACCGTGCGCACCAGCCCTATCAAAGGCACACGGCCACGAGGCAACGATTCCGAGCAGGATCGGGTCCTGGCGCAGGAATTAATGGATTCAGAAAAAGATCGTGCAGAAAATCTGATGATTGTGGATCTGCTGCGCAACGACTTGGGCCTGAACGCGGCCACGGGATCTGTACGTGTAGACAAGCTGTTTGCACTGGAGTCTTATCGCAACGTGCACCACTTGGTCAGCCATATTCGCGCAACACTGGCGCCCGGAGTATCACCGCTGCGGGCGTTTTTCGATGCTTTTCCGGGTGGTTCGATTACCGGCGCGCCAAAAATCCGCGCCATGGAAATTATTCAGGAGCTGGAGCCACACTGGCGCGGCCCTTATTGCGGATCGGTATTCCACCGGAACTTCGACGGCCAGCTAGACAGCAGCATCGCCATTCGCACCCTGGTGTGCGACAACACCGGGACCATTCATTGCTGGGGCGGCGGCGGCATCGTCTCGGATTCAGAAGCCGAGAGCGAATATCAGGAAACCCTGACCAAGGTAAAACCACTGATGGACTGCCTGGAAAAAGAAGGCGGGCTATAGGTATGAGGTATATAGGCCCGCCCTCGTACAACACAAACCCCGGTTCCAGATTTAAAAAGCAATCAGGCGCTGTGCACCAGGCTGGCCTTCAAGAATTCCTGTTTCAAATCGTCAAACGTCTGCACCGCAGGGAACTGCGGAAACTCACTGATCACGTTTTGCGGCGCATGGAACAAAATGCCAGCCTCAGCTTGCGCCAGCATGGTGGTGTCGTTGTACGAATCGCCAGCGGCAATCACCCGGTAATTCAGCAGCTGAAAGGCACGAACCGACTGGCGCTTGGGGTCACGCTGGCGCAGCAGGTAGTTGGTAATCTGGCCGTTGCTCGCTACTTCCAGTTTGTGGCACAGCAAGGCAGGATGGCCCAGCTTGGCCATTAGCGGCATGGCAAATTCGTAGAAAGTGTCTGACAGAATCACCACCTGAAAGCGCTGGCGCAGCCAGTCCAGAAATTCTGCAGCACCGGGCAGCGGGTCCAGACCGCCAATCACTTCCTGAATTTGCGGTAAGCCGTAACCGTGCTGGTCTAGCAGCTTCAGGCGCTGCTTCATCAATACGTTGTAATCAGGAATGTCGCGGGTGGTTGCCTTGAGTTCTTCAATGCCGGTTTTTTCCGCAAACGCAATCCAGATTTCTGGAATCAATACTCCTTCAAGATCAAGGCATGCCAGTTCCACAGTGCTCTCCTGTTTTCATCAATAAGGGACGATTCGGTTGCCATCGCAATGCTGCGCACCCGCATCGGTTCGCTATAATAGAAAAAACTGCACGGAATTGCATCGCTCTGCAAACAACCCGTCAGAGCACGGGCAGCTCTACATTCTCGAACAGCGCTTCAATCTCGGCGCGGTTGCTCTGTTTAGACACTACCTGATCCACTACGTCGCGGGTCAGGTGGGGAGCAAAACGCTGAATGAAATCGTACATGTAACCCCGTAAGAAAGTGCCCTTGCGGAAGCCGATGTGAGTAATGCTGCTGTCGAAGAGCTTGCTGGCGTCTAGCACCACCAGGTCAGTGTCTACTGCAGGGTCGTACGCCATGCTAGCAATAATGCCGACGCCAAGCCCCAGGCGCACATAAGTTTTGATCACGTCGGCGTCGGCCGCGGTAAACACCACCTTGGGAATCAGACTTGCGCTTTTGAAGGCTTCATCAAGCCGCGAGCGGCCGGTAAAGCCGAAAACGTAAGTTACCAGGGAATATTCTGCCAGCTTGGCAAGAGTCAGCTCCGGTTCCGCCGCCAGCGGGTGGTCTTTGGGCACCACAATGCAGCGATTCCAGCGGTAACAGGGCATCATAATCAAGTCATTGAACACTTCCATGCCTTCGGTGGCAATGGCGAAATCGGCCGTGCCGGTGGCGGCCATTTCTGAAATCTGGGTGGGCGTACCCTGGTTCATGTGCAGAGACACGTCTGGATAGGCGTCCAGAAACCCACGAATCACCGGCGGCAAGGCATAGCGTGCCTGGGTGTGGGTGGTTGCTATGCTTAAGTCACCGGCGCGCTGATTGCTAAATTCCTGGGCAATCTTTTTGATACCCTCGGCGCGGCGTAAAATTTCGCCGGCTTCGCGCACAATAATCTCTCCGCCCGGGGTAATGCGGGTCAGATGCTTGCCGCTGCGGGCAAAAATCTCAAGCCCCAGTTCGTCTTCCAGCAGGCGAATCTGCTTGGAAATACCCGGCTGCGATGTAAATAAACTCTGCGCCGTAGCAGACACGTTCAGGTCGTGGTGCGCAACCTCCCAGATGTAGCGTAGCTGTTGTAGTTTCATTAGCTGGGTTGCTCCTTGAACGACCGGCACAACGGGCCGATTCGAACTCACTGGTTTAAAGGTTGACGACCAGCATTTTACGCATAAGAAAATTATTTTTCATTCTTTTTTCGAATAATTAGAGTTTTCAACCACCCAATCGCTTTTAGCGCTCTGAGCGACTGAAAAACCTTAGCGTTCGATCACCCGCCTGAACGGCGGCAGCGAATCCAGCAACAACTGGCCATAGCGCCGCGCCACAATGCGCCGATCCAGAATGGTCACCCGCCCGGTGTCTTCCTCGGTGCGCAGCAAGCGCCCAACCGCCTGAACCAGCTTAATAGAGGCTTCCGGCACGGTAATCTCCATAAACGGATTACCACCACGCTGGGTCACCCACTCCGCCAGGCTGGCGTCAATCGGGTCATCGGGTACTGAAAACGGCAAACGGGTAATCACCACGTGGTGAAGGTACTTACCCGGCAGGTCTATGCCCTCGGCAAAACTGGCCACGCCAAACAACACGCTGGGCCTGCCTTCATCCACCCGCGCGCAGTGTTGGCGCAGCACTTCGCCTTTGGCCATGTCGTCTTGGGTAATAATCAGGCCGGGGTAGTCACTGGCTAGAGCGTCCCTTACCTGGTGCATCTGGCGCCGCGACGTAAACAACACCAGGGTCGCGGTTTCCCCTTGCCACAGCGTGGGCAGGCGTTCAATAAGCTCTTCCAGAAAACCGTCGTCGGTGGGCATGGCCTTCATGGCCGGCACTTCCACCGTGGCCATTTGCTGGTAACGGAACGAGCTGGGCACCACGAGGTAGCGGGCGTCTTCCGGCAATCCCGCGCGGGAGCGAAGCCGATCAAATTTACCCAAAGCAGTCAACGTGGCGCTGGTTAACACAGAACCGTAGGCCCGTGACCACAGTCGCGTATAAAGCAGGTTGTCGGCTAACACCGGCGAGCTGTAAAGGGTGATGTCCTCGGCGTGGTCCCAGCGCTGACGCACTGTCCAGCGTGCCGGCGGCGGGCTCTTTGTTTCCTCACACCAAGCCGCCCAAAGGCGCAGCTGCTCTTCAGAGCGACTGTGGAACGAGCCAATCACCGGATACCAGGACTCTGCCGTTTCACGGTCTATATCGTGGGTTTTGCGCTCGTCAAAGGCGCCCTGAAGCTCTTCAGCCAGAGCACCCAGGTGGCGCGAAAAATTAGCGCTAGCAATGCGTGCTTCCGTCGCCAGCACCACCAGGGCATCGGGCAGCAGGCCTTCGGGATAACGCCACTGGGCCGAACGGCGCTCTTCGTTGAATTCCCAGGTAATGTTGTGTTCGCAGTATTCATACACCCGGGTAACCACCAGGTCGACGTCCCGCGCGGCTTCGCCGATGCGCTCCAGAGTTTTTGCCCCTTGGGTGCCAGGGCCCAGGTACGGCTGCATTTTTACCAGCATCTGCGACAGCTGTTTTAGCCAGCTGCGAGTAGAGTTCAGCGAAATAGACGCAGCGAAGTGATTCAGCGCTTTATCTGGCAGGTGGTGGGCTTCGTCAAATATAAACAGCGCGTTTTCCGGCTCTGGCAGTATCGCGCCGCCGCCCAGGGCCAAGTCCGCCAGCACCAGGTCGTGGTTGGCTACGACGATATCGGCCGCGTCCAGATCTTTGCGCGCTTCAAAAAACGCGCAGCTGTCAAAATAGCTGCAGTGGCGATTGGTGCACTGGCGATGGTCAGTGGTTACCTGGCGCCAGATATCGTCCGGAATCTGCTCCGGCCAGTGGTCGCGGTCGCCGTCCCACTTGCGCGCGCCGTAACTGGCCAGCATTTCCTCGAAAAACGCGCGGGTGCCGGGCTCCTCTTTACCCGGTGCATCCAGCAAAAACAGCGGCATGGTGTCACTGTCGCCGTTGCCTTCGTCGTGCAGGCGGCCTTCCAACCGCGACATACATAAATATCGGCCGCGGCCTTTGGCCAGGGTCCAGTTGATATCCATCTTGCTGTGTTTTTTCAGGTCTGGCAGGTCTTTCAGAACAATCTGGTCTTGCAGCGCCACCGTGGCGGTGGAAATCACCAGGGTTTTGTTCAGGGCTTTGGCCACCGGAATAGCAGCAATCAGGTAGGCCAAGGTTTTACCGGTACCGGTACCAGCTTCCACCACGCAAGCGGAAGGTGGTGACGTACGCTGGCCATCGTTGTCGGTGATGTCGCCCATATAGCGGGCTATTTCGGCAATCATCAGGCGCTGGCCATAACGAGCGCGCACCTGCTTACCCGCCAACATGTCGCGGTAACCCTGCTGAATTTGCTGTTTGGTCTGTTCGCTCAGGGCCATCAGCGCGGGCTCATCCAGTCGCGTACTATACCCAGTCGAAATTGTTGCCCTTGCCTGCTTAACACTACGCCATCCTCAGTAATTTCTTCTACCCGCAAGCCTTGAAAGCTGTCGCCCGGCCGCAGATTCTGATTATTAATCATTACCCTGCGGGCCTGTGGCACCGAGGCAAATATGTGACTGTTTACCGTCAAATCCGGCACGCTGCGCTGGAACGACAGCGGCAGCTCAACCAGGTGCGGAACACGCACGCCATCTATGCTGCCTGCCGGCGCCTTGGCGCCCGCAGGCGCAAGCCCGCCAATCTCGTCCCACCCCTGACTATTACGATTGCCATCAAGCGTGCCGCTGTTGCCGTAGTCCGACGGCACAATCACCGTGGGTGATTGAAAGGCTGATTGCAAAGATCCCGGTAAAACTGGCTCTACTATAACCGTTGCCGGCGCCGGAGTTGTCACGGGAATTGTCACGGGAGTTATCGCGGGAGCAGCCAGCGCCTGTTCCGGCACACTTGTATTCACCACAGCTACGCCTTGATCTGGCCAAAGCACGTAAACCAACACCCCGGCATTCAGCAACAAACCCGCTGCCAACAGAGCCTGAACTGGCCAGTGCCGTTTTGCCGGGCGAGGAATAAACTGCAGTTGGCGCCCCAGATCCGGCACTTTGCCCTGGTGGCGCTCGCTCTCCGATTTACGCAGCGCATCCAAGATATACGACATGCCTCAGGTCTCCGGCGGCGCGGGCGCCGCTATGTTAGTGGTCAGAACGTCGCCTTGGTCTTGCAGGCGCGGCACCGCTGCGTTCAAGTCATTGTGCATCTGAATCACCGTCATGGTGCCGGCAACGCCGTCTTCGGCCAAACCCTTCCGGCCCTGGTACCAGCGTACCTGATCTTTGCTGGAACGGCGTTTTAACTCGGCGTTGAGTGCGGCGTCGTCAGCGGTCAAACGGTCCACCAATTCCATCATGCGCGCGCTTAACCACAGGTTTTCCCCGCTGTCGCCGCTAAACGGACTGTTTGGGCGCAGGTATTCCGGGTACTGCCAAAGCACTCGATAACCCCCTAACCACAGCGGTTCCAGATCACTGAAGGCAACACTGACGGGCCCGTCCTGCGTCAGCAGGTCAGCTTGCTGCTGGTGCAAACGCCGCAGCACCACATAGCGGTAGCGGGTATTATCGACATCGCCGGGCAGTCGGCCTTCTAATCGTAAAATCGCGGGCCGGTTAACCAGTTCCAGGCTTAGCCGGGTTCCGGTGCGTTCCAGGCAGCCAAGCCCCTCTGCCCTGGCAAAATCACAGGCTATGGGCGTTTGTTGAGGCTGATAGTTAATCTTCCAGGCGCCAAACAGCTCCACAAACGCCGCCGACAAATCCAAGCCGTGGTCCTGCAGTGAAAACCTCGTCAGCCCGCCCGAACTGCTGGCTGTTTGGGCGCCGGTTGCCGGCGCCGCATCATTGCGCTCTATACGCCCACTGCGCTGAGTTGCATCATCATCCGCGAGTGTCGCCTCTGCTACTGGACTTTCCGCAGCCGGAGCAGAAATAAGCCCGTCAAAATCGCCGTTATTCCAGCGTTGGCCGGCCCACAGGGTTAGCATCACGGCCATCATCAGGGACGCCAGGAGCGGACCAAAACGGCGCAGCCAAGATACGCCCAGCCCGCTGGAAGGATGACTACCGCGCACTTCCCGCGCCGCGGTGCGGATATGAACCCCGGTAATTTCGTGTTCGCCCTCGGCGTAAGCGCCTAAAAGCGCGCGATCGCTGATCAGGTTAATTAACCGTGGTATGCCCTGGCTTTCGCGGAACAGCCTCCGCCTGGCAGCGCGGCTGAACAATTCACCGCGCACACCGGCAACGGTGAGCCTGTAACGTAAATATGCGTCCAATTCCTCGCGACTGATCGCCCTAAGGTGATAGCGCGCAGTAATGCGCTGATTCAACTGCCGCAGTTGCGGTAACGCAAGAATGTCTTGCAGCTCGGGCTGGCCCAGCAACACAATCTGCAGCAGTTTTTTCTCGGCGGTTTCAAGGTTGGTTAACAGGCGCAGCTGTTCCAGCACATCTGCCGACAAATTCTGCGCCTCGTCAATAATCAGAACTTTGTGCCGACCGGCAGCGTGAGCTTGAAGCAGATGGTGGTTAATCAGGTCTACCAACTGTTTGATGCTGGGGTCGTCGCGGTGGGTTATTTCCAACTCGTCGCAGATCACCATCAGCATTTCAGCAACAGATAAACGCGGGTTGATAATCAACGCAATGTCAGCACTTTCCGGCGCGTTTTCAATAAAACAGCGACAAATGGTGGTTTTCCCGGTGCCCACCTCCCCGGTAATCACAATAAAACCGCCCTGCCCGGGAATGCCATACATCAAGTGCGCCAGGGCTTCTTTATGGCGCTCACTGAGGTACAAATAGCGCGGGTCAGGCGCTATAGAAAAGGGGGGCTCGCGAAAACCGAAAAAGTCGTAATACATGGTTACGCTAATATCCCGTTTGGCTAATTCGTGAATCGGCTGAGCGATAAACTCCTTAAACCCTTAGAAGTCATCAAGCATCAGGTCTTCACTGTCGTCGGCGGCAAACGGATCCCGCTGTACCTTGCCGTCGTTAATCAAGAAGTCGCGGCGCTGCATATACGCATTGCGAAAAAACACGTAGCGGTCACCGGAAATCAGCTTTTCAGCCGGAATCAGGTCAGCCCGCAAGTCCACCAGCTGCACGCCACGGGCGTACCCGTTGTATGGGCTGTCAATTTCGTCCCAGGTGGATGGCAATACAAACAGGTCGACACCAAAGCCTGCAAAATCCCGCGGGTTAGATGGCCCCAGCACGGGCAGCATTAAGTAAGAGCCGGCACCCGAACCCCAATGGCCCAGAGTTTGCCCGAAATCTTCCGGGCGCTCGGGCAAGTCCCAGGCGGTGGCCACATCAAACACGCCCGCCAGCCCGAACACCGTATTAAAGGTGAAACGACCTGCGGCCACAACGGCCGATTCCAGCTTTAGCTGCAGCAAGCTGTTGGTGAGATTTCTGATCTCCCCCAAGTTGCTGAACACATTGGTAACGCCACGGTCGGCAAAGTCCGGCATAATCGCGCGGTAACTCTGGGCGATCGGCTTCAAAAACCAGCGGTCCAGGCTTTCGTTAAATGCAAACACCTTGCGGTTCCAATTTTCATAAGGGTCGCGTTTGTGCTTGCTGGAATTCGTGGTCAAGGCCGCAGATTCAGTAAACCCTGCGTTTGCCCGCTGCTCTTCTGCCTGGGCCTGGCCTGATACGAATAACAGCGTCAACGCCAGCGTCACCAAGGCACCACGGGGAAGCACAAACAGTGAGCAGGGCCGGAGATTAAATTGGATCATGTTAAGCTCTTTGCATTCTATTTTTACAAACGGAGAGATCGATGTCGGTACCGGGAAATCTTGTCAGCACAATCACGGCTCCCCTACGCTGGGGTGATATGGACGCCTACGGGCACGCCAACAACACAGTGTACTTTCGCTTCTTTGAGGAAGCTCGAATTGTCTGGCTGGCCGACATCAAAATCGGCATGAACGGCCCCACAGGTCCCATCATTATAAAGACTAGCGCGACCTTTCTAAAGGAATTGAAGCACCCTGCCAACTTGGTGATTACCACCTACGCCGACAAAGCCGGCAACACCAGCCTCGACACCTTCCACGAGATAAAAGACGCAGACAGTGGACAACTCTACGCAGAAGGATACGCAAAGCTGGTGTGGTTTGATCACAACACCCGCAGTTCCTGCCCTTTGCCAGACTCCCTGCGCGCCCTTGCTACAAACCCCTGAACGGTCTGAAGGGTTTGCAAGAAAAAGGCGACGGGTGATTTACCCGCCGCCTTTTTAGTCAGCGGCGGCGCAAAACCACGCTGCCAATAGAATAACCGGCGCCAAATGAGCATATTACGCCAACATCTCCGGACACCAGATCGTCTTTATTCAAATGAAAGGCAATGATGGAACCGGCAGAGCTGGTGTTGGCGTATTCATCCAGAATCACCGGTGCCTCGTCTTCGGTGGCATCGCGGCCCAAAACCCGGCGCGCAATCAGGTGGTTCATGTTCAGGTTGGCTTGGTGCAACCACATGCGCCGCAGTTGATCGGGCGTCAGACCAAGGCTCTGCAGATGGTTCTGAATGGTGTCGGCCACCAGCGGTGACACTTCCTTGAACACCTTGCGGCCCTGCTGCGCAAACAGTTTGTCAGGCTGGCCAACACCGCTGTCGTCGGCGCGGTTCAAAAAACCAAAATTGTTGCGGATGGCGTTCGAAAACAAAGTTTTCAGGCGGGTACCCAGAATTTCAAACCCCGCGCCCGGCGCTACCGCGTCTTCACGCTCCACCAGAATCGCGGTGCAGGCATCACCAAATATAAAATGGCTGTCGCGCTCGCCAAAGTTCAGGTGGCCGGAACAAATTTCCGGACTAACCACCAACACCGCGCGGGCCGTGCCGTTTTCTACCGAATTCACCGCAGCCTGCAAGCCAAACGTGGCAGAGCTACACGCCACGTTCATATCGTAAGCAAAACCCTGAATGCCCAACGCGTTTTGAACTTCAATCGACACCGCCGGGTAGGCCCGCTGCAAGTTGGAGCAAGCCACAATCACCGCGTCTACGTCATCCGCTGTTTTACCCGCCTGCTGCAGGGCCTCGCGACAGGCCGCTACCGCCATATCGCACTGCACCGAAGGCTGGTCGTTAGCACGGTCCGGAATATTCGGCTTCATCCGCGTGGGGTCCAAAATACCTTCTTTATCAATTACGTGGCGGCGCTTTATACCTGACGCTTTTTCAATAAAAGCCGAAGACGAGTGTTCCATGGCCGTCTGTTCACCGCGGGCAATCGCATTGGCATGCTCGGCGTTGTGGAGGTCTACGTACTGATTGAATGTTGCAACCAGCTCGTCATTGCTGATGGTTGCCGGTGGTGTGTACAAACCGGTTCCACTGATGATGGCTTTAATCACGCTAACCCCATGTTATGGTAAAAATCTGAACGATAAAAAGGTTACCACAGTCACAGGCGTTTGCCCGCGCGCTCACTACACCCGGGTAGCCTGCCATTGTTTATCAAGTCGCTTGATAGACACCGTCATCTGCGTGCCCAACTGCTGGGCGAAAAATGACACCCGGTATTCTTCCAGCATCCAGCGGTACAACTCAAGCTCCGGGTCTTTCACACCCTGGCGTTGCTGCTCAACCAGTTTGCTGGCATAACGCGCCCACAACGGTTCGATGGTATGCAGAAACTCCCGCTCGCGACCCATCTCCCGGGCCATCTTCTCGAACCGTGCCAGAGCCGCTTCAAAATAACGCCCGAACTGGGCCAGAGATTGCGCCGGCGTGTTTACCAAAAAGCCTGGATAAACAAGATTTTGCATTTGAAACTTAATGTCGGCCATGGAATTAGCCAAGGCCAGATTAATCTTGCCCTTCAGCCGTTTTGCCACTTGCTGGTAGCCGTGCATAGCCTGGTGAAGATGCTCCACCGCGGTTTCGAGCGCTGGAATGAAATCACCCCGGTGCTGATTGAAACACGCATCGAACGCCTCCGGGCTGCGCGGCAATGAACCACCCAAGAAGTGCTGCATGGCGGTCGATAGCAACAAATCGTCCAGCAAAATCCGCGCCTGCCCTACCGGCGCGAACATCAACGCCGCCTGTTTGAATTTCGGCAGTTTGCGCTCCAGATCGTCCAGGGTGTTGCCGAAACGATTCAGAATCAGCCGCGCGATGGCCTTGCGGGTAATGGTTTCTGCCGTTAACGAGTCCAGACAGCGGGTTTGCCGCACGTCTTTTCCCAGATCTTCCAGGGCCAGGTAAACCGTCACCTGCATACCGCCTTTTTCGGTTTGCACATGCTGCGCCAAGGTGCCGAACTGCCAGCTGGCATGAGTCGCCGTGGTGGTCTCGTCTTTGCTGCCGGTGGCCGTAATCGACGCCAGAGCCTGTTCGGCTTTAGCCTCAAGCTGGTTCTGCAAATCAACGGTTTCACGGCTTTCCGCGATAACAGCGCCTTTGTCGCCGGTCACCCGCAGATTCATTCGAAGGTGCCGCGGCAGATCGTTTTGCTGCCAGGCTTGCGGGTCTATCTGCACCCCGGTCATGCGCCGCAGCTGCACGCCCAATTGTAACGCCAGCGGCTCATTGGAAGGCTGAAGGTTGGCCAAAGCCGCGTCGACAAAATCCGGCACCGGAACAAAATTACGCCTTAGGGACTTCGGCAACCCTTTCACCAGCGCAATACACTTTTCCCGCAGCAAACCGGGAACCAGCCATTCCAGGCGACGCGCCGGAATCTGTTTCAGTGCCATCAATGGCACCCGAAGAGTTACGCCGTCACGCTCGCTGGTGGGCTCAAACTCGTAATCCAGCGGGTACCTAACCCCCTCCCACTCCAAAAAATCCGGATAGAGGGCCTCCGCCTGGGCATCCAGCGGGCGCTGAAGCACGTCTTGTTCGGTCAGCTCCAGAGCTTTCAGCTCGGCCGCTTCCAGATTTTTCCACCAGTGCTCAAAATGGCGACCGCTGACGATGTCGGCCGGCAAGCGCTGATCGTAAAAGGCCACCAAAGTTTCGTCATCTACCAGCAAATCCCGGCGACGGGTTTTCTTTTCCAGGTCTTCAACCGATTCCAGCATTAACCGGTTAAGTTCGATAAACGGCGCCCCTGAGCGGTATTCGCCATCTACTAACGCATGGCGAATAAACAAGTCGCGGCAGGCTGCCGGGTCAATGTCGCTGTAAACAATGGCGCGGCGCGGAACAATATCCAGGCCATACAGGGTGATTTTTTCAAAACCCATCACCTGGGCGCGTTTTTGCTCCCAGTGCGGCTCAAAATAGTGATGCTTTACCACGTGGGCGGCCAAGGGCTCTATCCACTGGGGCTGAATAGACGCCACCATGCGCCCGAACACCCGGCTGGTTTCCACAATTTCAGTAGCCACAATCCACTTGGGTGCGGTTTTGGCCACCTTCGAGCCCGGGAATATCAGCAGCTTACGATTGCGCGTCGCCATGTATTCGCGGTTTTCAAACTTGGTTGCCACCTGCCCCAACAAACCCGACAACACCGCGGTGTGTACCGATTCATAGCTGGCAGCCTGGGGGTTCAACTTCAGCTTCTGTTCGCGGCATATCAGCGTCAGCTGGCGGTGCACATCACGCCATTCGCGCATGCGCATCCAGCTCAGAAAGTTTTTCTGACAGACTTTTTTCAGCTGATTCAGCGACAGTTCCTGGCGCTGCTCTTCGTAGAAATTCCAAATATTCAGCAGAGTAACAAAATCGGATTCTTTGTCGTTGAACGGCGCGTGGGCCTGATCGGCCTGCTGCTGTTTGTCTTGCGGCCTGTCGCGTGGGTCTTGCACGCTCAGCCCGGCAATAATAACCAACACTTCACTCAGGCTGCCCTGCTCCGCAGAGGTCACCAGCATGCGCGCCAGGCGTGGGTCTAGCGGCAGGCGCGACATGGTGCGACCAGCCACGGTTACCCGGCGCTTGTCGGTGACCGCACCCAGCTCTTCAAGCAGTTTGTAGCCGTCGTTTATCTGGCGATTATCCGGCGATTCCAAAAACGGAAAGTGACGAATATCACCCAGGCCCGAGGTGGCCATCTGCAAAATCACCGAGGCCAGATTGGTACGCAGAATTTCGGGGTCGGTGTATTCCGGTCGATTGATAAAATCATTTTCGTCATACAGGCGAAAACAGATGCCCGGCGCCACCCGCCCACAGCGGCCAGCGCGCTGGTTAGCGCTGGCTTGGGAAATGGGTTCTATAGGCAAACGCTGAATTTTCGAGCGCACGCTGTAACGGCTGATGCGCGCCACACCGGTGTCAATCACGTAGCGAATGCCCGGCACCGTCAGCGACGTTTCTGCCACGTTGGTAGACAACACCAGGCGCCGGCCGCGATGGCTCTGGAACACCCGGTTCTGCTCCTGATTGCTGAGCCGCGAATACAGCGGCAGCACTTCGGTGTGCCGCAGCTCGGCATGGCGCAAAACGTTGCTCAAAGCGCGAATTTCCCGCTCGCCGGGCATAAACACCAATACATCACCCGGCGGCTGGCTGGCGCTGCGTTCGTGCTGCTCAATTTCTTCCAACGCCTGCAAAACGCCGTCGGTCCAGCCCTGGTCCCGATCGTCGTCATCGCCTGCTAATGGGCGATAACGCACATCGACCGGAAAGGTACGGCCGCTGACTTCAATCACCGGGGCGTTATCGAAGAACGCGCTAAAGCGCCCAAGCTCGATGGTAGCAGAGGTAATAATGATTTTGAGGTCAGGCCGCTTTGGCAGCAGCTGCTTCAGGTATCCCAGCAGAAAGTCGATGTTCAGACTGCGCTCGTGGGCTTCGTCAATAATCAGCGTGTCATAACGGTCTAAAAACGGGTCGTGCTGAACTTCCGCCAGCAGTATGCCGTCTGTCATCACTTTCAGGCGAGAATCTTCGGATGTGGTATCAGTAAAACGGATTTGGTAACCCACTTGCCTGCCGGTCTGCTCCCCCAGCTCTTCGGCAATGCGCGCGGCCACACTGCGGGCGGCAATACGCCGGGGCTGGGTGTGGCCAATCAAACCACGAATACCCAGGCCGGCGTTCATGCAAATCTTTGGAATCTGGGTGGTTTTACCAGAGCCGGTTTCACCGGCAATAATCACCACCTGATTGCCCGCAATAGCAGCGGCTATGTCGTCTACCCGCTCCGAAACCGGCAAGCCTTCAGGGAAGCTGGCCGGTTTGTGCAAGCGCTGGCGCGACTGCACTTTTTCCTGCCCGGCTTGCAGCCAGCGGCCAATTTTTTCCAAATCTTTGGTGCTTGGGCGGCCTTTGGCGCGGGCAAGCATTCGGGTTATGCGGGCGGCTTCAAGCTGCGCGCAGGCGCCAAGCTGCTCCGCTATGCCATTAAGAGCACCATGATCAGGAGGCGTTGCCGCCTCAACCGCTGCAGAAACAGTGTCATTTGAAGATTTATTGATTGCTTGCTTCATCCCTTAGTTCACGGCGCAACACTTTGCCAACGTTGGTTTTTGGCAATTCAGTGCGGAATTCGAAATGCCGCGGCACTTTGTAGGCCGTCAGGCGTTCTCGGCAGAACTCTTTCAGTTCGTGTGCGGTTACACCTTCTTTGGAAGCAACCAGATACACCTTAACGGCTTCACCGCTTTTTTCATCAGGTATGCCGACCGCGGCGCATTCCAAAACGCTAGGGTGGCCGCTGATCACATCTTCGACTTCATTGGGGTATACGTTAAAGCCAGACACAATAATCATATCTTTCTTACGATCCACAATGCGAATGTAGCCATCTTGCTGAATAACAGCCACGTCACCGGTGCGTAAATAGCCATCGTCGGTCATCGATTTCCGGGTGTCGTCCGGGCGCTGCCAGTAACCGCGCATAACCTGCGGGCCCTTAACACACAGCTCGCCGCGCTCGCCAAAGGGCGTTTCATGGTTATCGTCATCCACGGTTTTCAGCAAGGTACCCGGCAGCGGCAAACCAATGGTGCCCAACTGAATAGCGCTGCGCGGATTAAAACTCACCACCGGCGAAGTTTCAGTCATGCCATAACCTTCGCAAATTTCGCAGCCGGTCACCCGCTTCCAGGTTTTAGCCGCCTTGGACGTCAGCGCCATGCCGCCGGACGCGGTCAGCTTCAGATGGCTAAAATCCAGTTTGCAGAATTCTTCGTTATTACACAGCGCCACAAACAGCGTGTTCAGACCCAGAAACACTGTGAATTCGTGATTTTGCAACTCTTTCACAAAGGCGCTTATATCCCTCGGATTGGGAATCAGCACGTTGTGGGCGCCGGC
>JBALXR010000023.1:0-32927 GCA_036960525.1 Marinobacter sp. | reverse complement strand
CCCGCGACATGATCGCACTGAATGCCGGCGCCGCTATTTATCTTGCCGGGCTGGCACCCACAGCCAAAGAAGGCGTACAGCTGGCCCTGGACGCCATCGGCTCCGGTCGAGCCAAAGGTAAACTGGCCGAACTGGCAACCTTCTCCCAGTGCTTTTGAGCAAAATAAATAGTAGATCAGCACAAACACGGAACCCAAAAAATGAACGCACAGAACGACAAAACACCCACCATCCTGCGCAAAATCGTCGACAGGAAATGGCAGGAAATCGAACAGCGTCAGCGCACCGCCAGCCTGGCTGACCTAAAAGCACAAGCCGGCGACCAACCCGGCACCCGCGGTTTTGCCAAGGCTCTGCGCCAGCGCATAGAAGCCTCAAAACCTGCGATTATCGCCGAAATTAAAAAAGCGTCGCCCAGCAAAGGTGTACTGCGCGACCCATTCGAGCCGGCGCAGATCGCCGAAAGCTACGAAAAAGGCGGCGCCACCTGCCTGTCTGTGCTCACCGACCACGATTTCTTCCAGGGCCACGAAGATTACATGGTGGCCGCTCGTAACGCCTGCAGCCTGCCCGTTATCCGCAAAGATTTTATGGTATCGCCTTACCAAGTGTATGAATCCCGCAGTATCGGCGCCGATTGCATACTGCTAATTGCCGCCTGCCTGACCAAAGGCCAGATGCAGGAACTCGAAGGCATCGCCCACGAAATTGGCCTCGACGTACTGGTAGAAGTTCACAACAGCGAAGAAATGGACGACGCCCTCACCCTCAGCACTCCACTGGTAGGCATTAACAATCGAGACTTGCACAGCTTTGAGGTATCGCTGGATACCACCTTTGACCTGCACCGGCGCATTGGCCCTGAGCGACTCGCCATCACCGAAAGCGGGATTATGACCCGCGCCGACGTAGAAACCATGACCGGCCGCGGCATTTATGGTTTTCTAATCGGCGAGTCCTTCATGCGCGCCCCTGACCCCGGAGCCAAGCTGCAGGAACTGTTTACATAATCCTTTTCGCAGTGTTCGCTAACGCAGTATATTTAACTGACGCAATTCGACCAACAATTGATGCTTGAAGTTGTAACCGGAAGGCGTTTGGTTGACTATCGTGGATATATACATGCGCGTGAACTCTGCTTACAAGGATGAACTGTCGTGATCTTTCGCCGCACGCCCATACCCCCGCAGTGGCAATCCACTTATGACGGTTTCCTGCGCCAGGTTGAGAAACAGCTCGCACTGGTCGCCGGTTGGTTAATAACAGTCATTCTCGTGATTTATCAGTTTAACCCCGATCAGCGGGGCATCGCCGGAAATGTTCATATCATCGAAACCTTGCTGCGGGCGCCGGTACTGCTGGTGGCTCTGTTTACGTTGTTTGTTCACTACACAAAAAAACCCGAGGTAGACCCAGGCTTGCTGCTGCGCGTTATCGCGCTATCGGTGATGGGCCTGTCACTGTCGCTGTTTGTGGTGCATGCACTATACAGCCCTGACACTCTGTACCAGATGTCCAATGTTTTGATGATCGGTTTTTTTGGCGTGTCCATGCTCTCGGTACGCGGTCTGGAGCAGTGGTGGACGTTGTTTGTCATCCCGTTGATGCTTTTTTTTGCTGTTTTGGCCATTTTGGGTGTGGAATTCAAACAGCTCCTACCGTTTCTGTTTGACCCTCTGGTGATGATTTTTCTAGGCATGGTGGTCAGCGGTTCCCTCAGCCAGCTGCGACGCTCCGAGTTTCTAACCCGGCAGCAGCTCAAAAGCCTGGCGTCGACCGATCAGCTAACTGGACTGCTCAACCGCCACGCCATTCATATGTCACTTGAGCAACTGGTCGCGCGTTATGCCCGCCACGGGCATCCGTTCAGCCTGATATTGGGTGATCTGGACAAGTTCAAGCGAGTTAACGACAGTTACGGCCATAATGTGGGCGACGACGTGCTGATCGAAACCGCAAACCGCCTGCAAGATCATGTGCGTGCCGGCGACATCGTGTGCCGCTGGGGAGGTGAAGAGCTGCTTGTGGTTCTGCCGGATACCGAACTGGACAGCGCCCTGGCGGTCGCCGAAAAGCTGCGCGGCGCTGTAGGGGAAACGCCTATGACAGCCGGCGGGCACAGCATCGAGCAAACAATCAGCTTCGGGGTCACTTGTTACCACAACGGCGAGCACATCGACACCACCATCATGCGCGCCGACAGTGCCCTATACCTGGCCAAGCAAGGCGGTCGAAACCGCGTGGCAAGTGTCGAGCCCGGCGCTGACGCCGCGAATTCAATACCGGCTGCTTTATAGCGAGTCTAAACCTTCGCCGAAGGCCGTGACTTGATACGGTCAAACCAGGCCTGCAAGTTCTGGTGTTCTGCCGCGATACGAATATTCACCACTCGTGCAAAGGCAACGGTGGCAAACGCGTTGATATCCGCAGCCGTAAAACGATCGCAGCAAATGTATTCTTTGCCTGCCAAGTGTTCATCCAGAAAAGCCATGAACGACACCACCGCTTTGCCACAGTCCTCGCCCCATTCTTTGATCGGATTCATGCGATCACTGAAATACCCGCTGGTGTGTTGGAAACACATGCCCGTGGGCATAAAAAAGTAAAAATCTATCCAGCGCAGCCACTGCTCAATCAGTGTTTTCTCCAACGCCGTATCACCCAATAATGTGGGCGAATCAGGGTAGCTTTCCTCAAAATAACGGCAAATCGCCATGGTTTCGGCCACCGCAGTGCCGTCGCCCAATTCCATTACCGGCACTTTCTTGAACGGATTGCGGGCGGCAAATTCGGGCGTCAGGTTTTCGCCTTTTTGCAGATCAATTTCTACAAATTCAGCCACGTCCAACAGGCCCTTTTCCGCCATGAACATACGCACACGCCGTGGGTTGGGTGCGGTTTTTGTTTCGTAGATCTTTATCATTGTGAATACCTCTGACCAGTGAATATATCAAACCGAAAGCCTAGAAAGATTGGCCGCCTATCGCGATTTCGTCAAGCACTCGCCAACACGACAACACAACATTTACAAGCTACACTGCCACAACTGCCACAACTGCCACAACAGTCAGAGCGGCCACACCCCATGAACCCCCGGCACCCTTTACTCTTTCTGCTTGTCAGTCTGTTTGGCCCATGTCTGTGCTGGCCGATTCGTACACAAATGAGCAGCAGTTGCTGCCCCAGAACATTGTATTGGCCGCTGACCCCTGGTGCCCTCACAACTGCGTCGCCGGCTCGGCCCGCGAAGGCTACATGGTTGATATTGCCCGCCAGGCCTTTGCGCTGCGGGGCATTGAAGTCAACTATGTGAATATGAGCTGGGCCCGAGCTTTGCAAGAGGCCCGTAGCAATCACATTGACGGTGTTATAGGGGCTTTTAAGGGCGATGCCAAAGACTTCGTATTTCCGCAGGAATCCCTGGGGCTCTCGAAAACAGAGTTTTTCACCCATCAAAACAGCGAATGGAAGTATGCAGGGCTAGATTCGCTGAAGAACCTGAGGCTGCTGACAATCACTAATTATTTCTATGCGCCGGACATTAATGCCTACATAAATAAAAATCGGCAGAATCAAAATCGCATACTGGAACTGTCGGGAGAGAAGCCGTTACCGCAAGCGCTGGCGCTGATTCAGCAGCAGCGGGCACACTTACTCCTGGAGGATAGCCAGGTTATGGCCTGGACACTTCGACGTCAGCAAAACCCACCGGCACTTAGAAGCGCCGGCAAAGTTTATTGCGCGCCGATTTACGCAGCGTTTGCACCTTCCAACCCACACGCAAAGGAGCTGGCCCGGATACTCAGCGATGGCGTGCGCTACCTGCGTGCCACGGGCGAGCTCACGCGTATTTATAAGAGCTATGGCTTGGGTGACGACTGGAAAGCGCGGATGGTTTCGCCCGAAGGGGTGCTCAACACCAGCTCGCCGTGATCACCAAAGCGCACCTCGCTTACATTTAAAAGCAGCTTCAGAAAACGATCTTCCTGATTCATCAACGCCGGTGCGCACGCCATACGAGTAGATGCCATATTGTCTCCGACGGTGAATGTAGACCCGCTGAGCTGATATTCGCCGCTGTAACGATTGCACGACGAACTACCCCCTACCCGCTTTTCGTCCATGAACACGATGCTGATATGCGAGCTGTCGATAATGCCTTTGCCCCCTACATCCTCCACAATCCATTCGCCGCCCTGCAGCAAGCTGTCTTTTGTAACGCTCTTTTGGGTGTCGTCCGGCGTGCTAGCGCAGGCGCTTAGAAAAAGCGCTGAACTGAACGCGCTTGCAACGACTGAAAGTCTTTTAAATTTCATTCCATTACCCTGTTTTTTGATGAGCTTGATGGCATCATATTAATGCGCTAATCATACTCTTGCTGTTTTCTTGCTAAACCGTCATACGCAAAGAACGGCACCACCGGAACCCGCTTGAGCCAAACTCGATGCGCAGCTTGTTTTATCCACCAGAATACAGAGACTCACTGCATGTTTACCTTTTATCGCCTGATTTGCTCCGTTGCCGCTGTGCTGCTGTTCTTTACTGCTAGTTTGGCTGGCGCCGAACCTTTACGCATTGCGGTCGCCGCTAACTTTACCGACACCACCCGTGACCTGATTACGTTGTTCGAAGAAACCACCGGTCACTCAGTTGCCGCCAGTTATGGCTCCACCGGTAAGCTCTACGCCCAAATAGAAAACGGCGCGCCCTTTGATGTGTTTCAGGCCGCGGACAGTGAGCGCCCGGAAATGCTTGAAAACAGCGGCGGCGCCGTTGCCGGTAGCCGTTTTACCTACGCTCGCGGAAAACTGGCATTATGGAGCCCGGTAGCCAACGTATTCAGCGACCCTGAAAGCTGGCTGGCCACCGCTGACTTCAAACGCCTGGCTATCGCCAACCCGAAAACCGCGCCCTATGGCCTGGCCGCGCAGCAGGTGCTGGAAGACATGAGCTTGTGGGATGCTCTGCAGCCGCGCCTGGTGCGCGGTGATTCGATCGCACAGACCTTTCAGTTTGTGGCCACCAGCAACGCCCAGGCGGGCTTTGTGGCGCTGTCTCAGGTGAATGCCTGGCAAAACAGCAACGGCACACTTTGGGTGGTACCGCAGCAGATGTACGCACCCATCGACCAGCAAGCGGTGCTACTGAACCACGGCAAAGAAAAACCTGCTGCCCGCCAGTGGCTGGACTTTTTACGCAGCCCGCAAGCATTGAACATTATAAAAGACTACGGTTACGACAGTGCCCATTGACGCGCACACAGGCAGATTACAATGATGGCAATTTACTGGGAACCAGTGTGGCTAACCGTGAAACTGGCGACCATTACCACGTTGATACTGGCCGTGGTGGGCACGCCGATTGCCTGGTGGCTGGCCCGGAGCCGGCACTGGATGCGCCAGCCTATTGCCGCCGTGGTGACCTTACCGTTGGTGCTACCACCCACAGTATTGGGTTTTTACCTGTTATTGCTGATGGGGCCAAAAGGCGTGGTAGGGCAACTTACCGAACAGCTGGGCATTGGGTTGCTGCCATTCACCTTTGAGGGATTAGTGGTAGCGTCGGTAATTTACTCACTGCCCTTTACCGTGCAACCCCTGCATAATGCCTTTATCGGCATCAACAACCAGCTTCTGGAAGTAGCCGCTACGTTGCGAGCTTCGCCCATGGACCGATTCTTCACCGTGGTGATGCCACTTGCCCGACCGGGGTTTTTGACCGCTGCTGTACTCACCTTTGCCCACACCATCGGCGAGTTCGGGGTGATACTCATGATTGGCGGCAATATTCCGGGAGAAACCAAGGTGTTGTCAGTGGCTATCTATGACCACGTTGAAGCCATTGAATACACCGAGGCACACTGGCTTGCCGGCGGTATGGTGGTGTTCTCGTTTGTGGTGCTGGTGGCGCTGTATTCACTGAATGGCCGCGTACACTCGGGAATGATGAAATGAGCGCAAGTAACGCTATCCAAGTGCGCTTTCACTGCTGCGTTGGCGACTTTACGCTGAATGTGGATCTGAATTTGCCGGGCAGCGGCTTAACCGCTCTGTTCGGGCACTCCGGCTGCGGCAAAACCACCCTGTTGCGCTGCATTGCCGGGCTGCAATTAGCCAGAGGCGAACTGGTGGTGAACGGTGATACCTGGCACAACGCCCATGAGAGCCGCCCGGTGCATCAGCGCCCGCTGGCTTACGTGTTCCAGGAAACGTCGTTGTTTCCGCATTTGTCGGTAGAACGCAATCTGAACTACGGTTACCGCAGGGTGCCCGTCAGCCAGCGCCGGATTCAGTTTGACCAGGCAGTGGAATGGCTGGGACTGGCGCACCTGCTTAAGCGTATGCCGCAAAAGCTGTCAGGCGGCGAGCGCCAACGGGTGGCTATCGCCCGCGCCCTGCTGACCAGTCCGCAGTTGCTACTGATGGACGAGCCATTGTCGGCACTGGACCAGGCCAGCAAGCGGGAAATCCTGCCCTACCTGGAACGCCTGCGTGACACCCTCGCCATTCCAATTTTGTACGTGTCCCACTCGGTGGCGGAAGTCGCCAGGCTGGCAGATCACGTTGTTATGCTGAACCAGGGGCAGGTAACGGCCAGTGGGTCTTTACAACAGACACTGGCGCGCACGGATCAACCTTTTGGCCTGGAAGAAGGCGCAGCCATTATTCTGCCGGCACGCATTACCACTCAAGATACCCAGTGGCATCTAAGCCTGGCGGAATTTGACGGCGGCCAGCTGTGGCTTCCCAGCGAGCCGCGCATCCCGGTGGGCAGCGATGTGCGGGTTCAGGTATTGGCAAGGGATGTCAGCCTGGCGCTCAGCGCCAATCATGACCAGAGCATCCAGAATCTGATCCACGGCCGGATCGACGAAATCGCAGAAGAAATAAGCCCGGGTACGTCACTGGTGCGAGTAATGGCCGGCAATACTCCCTTTCTGGCGCGCCTGACCACTCTCTCCGTACACCGTCTGGAACTCGCTCCGGGCAAGCCCATATGGCTACAAATAAAAGCGGCGGCCCTGGCCGACTGACCCGCCCGTTTGGCCAAAGCCGGAACCCGGGTCGGAAAACAACTCAGCGGGTACCGTAAACCACCATTGTTTTGCCTTTTACCCGCACCAGGCCCTGCTCTTCCAGGGTTTTCAATACCCGGCCAACCATTTCACGGGAACAGCCCACAATGCGGCCAATCTCTTGCCGGGTAATCTTGATCTGCATGCCATCGGGATGGGTCATGGCGTCTGGTTGCTTGCACAGATCCAGCAGAGTACGAGCCACCCGGCCGGTAACGTCCAGAAAGGCCAGATCACCCACTTTGCGGGTGGTCTCACGCAACCGCGATGCCACCTGCTCGCCGATGAAATACAACACTTTTGGGTCTTGCTGAGCAATCTCACGAAATTTTGTGTAACTAATTTCCGCCACTTCACACTCGGTCTTGGCTTTCACCCAGGCGCTGCGCGAATCCAGATTATCGAACAGCCCCATCTCGCCAAAGAAGTCGCCGACGTTCAAGTAGGCCATGATCATTTCACGTCCGTTTTCATCTTCAATAATGACCGTTACCGAGCCCTTCACAATAAAAAACAGCGAGTCGCTCTTGTCGCCCGCGTAAATGATGGTGCTTTTTGCCGGAAAACGCCGACGATGGCATTGCGACAGGAAATAATCCAGATGCTTGGTACGATCATCAATAGGCTTCAAAATTGTAGCCATGGTCTGCGCGGCACCTCCGTGAAAATGAGCACTAGGACATCTTGGCCTGATCATAGCGCTATTTTAATAAATTTTTTATCCTTAACTCACTTTAGCGCCTCTGTGATAGCAACAACTGGCGGTCCGGTCAAGTTAAGGCCCTCTGTTGGCTTCAAGTCAATGATCGCCGATGCTGTAGCATCATCCGCTCTGTGCTAGCATCCGGTGCACTTATTTCCATTGCCGCCCATGGCGGAATGAACCCCCAATACCACCTGCGGAGAGCCTGTGATGAAAGCAACCATCGACTGGACCGGCGAAGCCAGTTTCAAAGCAACCAGCGCCAGCGGTCACAGCGTTCAGCTGGACGGACCGCCCAACCTCGGGGGCCAGAATCTCGGCCCGCGACCAATGGAAATGGTACTGATGGGGCTGGGCGGATGTTCATCGTTTGATGTGATGAGCATTCTGAAAAAAAGCCGTCAGGACGTTACTGCCTGCCACACGGAACTGAGCGCGGAACGAGCCGACGCGGTGCCGGCGGTGTTCACAAAAATCCACCTGCATTTCGTAGTGACCGGCAACAATCTTAAAGACAACCAGGTAGCACGGGCGGTGGCTTTGTCGGCCGAAAAATACTGCTCAGCGTCTATCATGCTGGCCAGCGGCGGGGTAGAAATTACCCACAGCCATGAGGTGCATCAGGCCAGCTAACGTATTCACTTTGAACAGCCTCAGGCAAAGGCTTTCTGTGCCATCAGCCGTTGCACCATAGGCCGCACAATCAACTCCATGGCCAGGCTCATTTTGGTACCGGGGATGGCCAGGGTATCGTGGCGCGACAATACACTGTTGGGAATCACCTGGAGCAAATAGGGAAAATCTACCTCGCGGGCGTCGCGGAAGTGAATCACCAGCATGCTTTCATCTTCGGTGGGTACATCACGCACCACAAACGGGTTGGACGTATCCACCAGGGGTACCCGCTGGAAGTTGATGTGGGTATGGGAGAACTGCGGCACTATGTCGTGAACGTAGTCGTTCATGCGGTTAAGAATGGTTTCAACCACCGCTTCCTGACTATAGCCACGTTTGTGGGTGTCACGGTGGATTTTCTGGATCCATTCCAAGTTTACAATCGGCACAACGCCAATCAAAAGGTCAACGTATTGGGCGATATTAAAGGCATCGCTGACCACGCCACCGTGTAAGCCTTCGTAAAACAGCAAGCTGGTATCGGGCGGCAAATCCTGCCATGGAGTGAAGCTGCCAGGTTTATTGCCCTCTGCCACCAGCGCAAAGTCCTCATCATGCACGTACTGGCGGTAGCGCCCGCTACCGGTCAGGCTGTAATCGTAAAACAGCGACTCCAGGCGGTCGATGTGATTGGCACCCAGGGCAAAGTGATTGCGGGCACCGAACTGTCCTTTTGCCGCCAGCCGCGCCATCTGCTCACGAGTATAACGGTGGAAACTGTCACCACCCACCATAGCGGCGCTCAGTCCCTCGCTGTCAAACATACGGCGGAAAATCCGGCCTGTGGTGCTGGTACCGGCACCGGATGAACCGGTAACGGCAATGATAGGATGGCGTTTCGACATAAAATTCTGGCTTCCGCGTTTATACCAGGCTGTCCAGCATGCCGGGCTTTTCAATGGCTGTACCTTGAGCGTAATCAACGCCTAGCTGAACGAGCAATGCCAGCAGCTCGCAGGACTCTACCTGAGTGACAATCACCTCGCGCTCTAGGTAATGCGCCATTTCCACCATCGAACGTAACATGGCCTGATCGCTCTGACTGTTGACGAGATTCGCCGTCAGCGCGCTGTCGATTTTCAGCATGTCTACCGGCAGCGACCGCAATGCCTGGAAAGAGTCTGGGCCATTGCCCATATTACCCAAACAAAAACAGCACCCAAGTTCCTTCATTTCGCGCACGAATCCCGCCAGCGCCGCCATATCGCGTACCACCGAGGCTTCAGTAATCTCAAAGCACAAACGCTCGATAGGTGCTTCACGTTCACTCAGCTTTTCGTAAATAAACTCCAGCAGCGCTGGGTCATTCAGCGAATGTCCGGACAGGTTGATGACAATGCCGCCAAAGTGCTGCAAATCATCTGCTTTGTGTTCCAGCCAGTCGAGCATGGTACCCACCACCCAGCGATCCAGAGCCTGAATTTGGTCGTAGCGCTCAGCTAGGCGGATAAAGTCTTTGCCGCCAACCAGCTTGCCATCGTCATCATAAATGCCGGTTAAAACATCGTATTGGGTCAGCCTGCGGGTTTCGGGATGCAAAGGGATAATTTTCTGGTACCGCAGCAACAGACGTTCCTGTTGTTGATCCTGCAGGCCGGCCACTTTCGCCACAATTTTTTGTTGCTGGGCCTTATCTGCAGGCGCCGGGCGATATTCCCCAATGGCCTCTCGCTTACTGCCGCTTTCATGCAGTGTCTGCTCGGCGGCTTCCAGCCAGAGCAAGGGGTTCAACAGTGTTTCCAACTGCGGCACCAAAGCTGCACCCAACTCCAGACCGAACGGTTTCTCGCGCAGCATCGGTTGCAGCGCTGACACCTGCTGGCTTAGCTCGCGGGTCAGGGCTGTGGCATCCTCTGCCGGCAGCAACAGCGCAAACTGTGCGCCTGACAGGCGCGCGATCGGAGTGTCTTCAGCACAGCATGCAGACAAAACGGTCGCAATCTGCTGCAACAAAGCGTCGCCGGCTTGCTCGCCGGCACCGTCGTTGAACTTACTGAAGTTTCGAAGGCTCAGCCGTAACAGGGTTCGCGGCGTTTGCCAGCAGGTCAATTGCTGATCCAACTGGCGCTCAAACTCGCGCTGCTCTAATAAGCCGGTAAGCTCATCGTGGCTGGCGGCGCGGGCCAGCTGGTCATACACTTTACGCACCATACGGTCCAGGCCTTCGTCCACCAAGGGCCGCTGATAGTGTGGGTCTGTCACAATGTGACCCTGACGCATTTTATCCGCCAACGTATCCAGTTCCAGCTCTACCACCCGCATGCCCTGATGATTCACAAACACCAGACGTTGGAAATCACGGGCAATCCACACCAGACGAATGTAAAACGGTTCGTTAGCCGGGTGTTGATCACGCAGCCAGTCACCGGTGTGCAATTCTTGAACGCGCTTGCGCCAGCGTTGCCCCTGTTCAGGCAAGGTGCGCAGAGGCAACGGCGCTGCGGGCTCTTCCGGTATAGCCAGCACCTCAGGCGCCGATTTTGGGTCGCGCACCAGAAACTGGCGCAGTTCGTCACGAATCTGGGCAGACGGCAAATGATTGCTTGAAATAGAGGACAAGCCATCCTGAATGGTACGCAGCAACTCCGGCAGATTAATCTCGCTGTCCGGATCTTTCGTAAACAGCACCAGGGAATCCACTGCGCCCAGATAATCGTGCCATAACGTGCTGTCTGGCCCATGGCGGATCCAGGTGAGCGACAACAAATCACGCCAACCACCGGCCAGCAGGCTATTAAGCGCTTTTGGCACGGTTTTACCCGCCAGCCGGGCCTGCAGAGTGTCTGCTACCGCCTGTTTAGACTCGGCGACTTTTTGTGCGCCTTCTGCAGCAGCTTTAACCCGTTCAACATTGCGCTGATACACTCTTTTTTGACGCTCAATTAGCTCTTCCAGCTCTTCCGCTGCGCGCTCAAATACACCTAGATCGTGATCGAAACCGGTCACGATAGACTGAATTAACTCTTCCACCCGGCGTTGAATAACCGGGTTGACCCTGCTGCCACGGCTACCAAGCTGGGCTAAGCGGTTAAGCACGCGGCGGACAGGGCTTTGCTGGTCCTCAAAAAAGTCCGAATCACGCATCACCACTTTAAGCACCGGAACTTCAAGTTGGCGCAGATGGCGACGAGTGGGTTCGTCCAGTTTCGGGCTCTCACGCAGGCTTTCAAAAAAACGGTCAACCACATCCACCGCACCCTGCTGTTCGGTATCAAGTTTGCCCTGACTGTCTGAGCGAACCTTGCTGACCACACGCTCCCGCAGGCTGGCAGCACTATAGTTGGCGGGCAAGGCCACCGTCTGCAGCTGCTGAAGCTGTTGCTGCAACTGGGCATTGCTCAGAGGCGGAGCGTTCACCGGGAACCCATCGCTGCGGACCTGACTTTTCGCAGCACGACTGCTCGCCAAGGTGTCTAGCAGGCTGCGCACCGTGCTGAACGCTTGGCGTGCAAGCCGAGCGTGCTCCTGAAATTGAGCGGATTTCTCGCCAGAACCGTGCTCTGGCGCCGGGCGAGATCGCGCCGCCGGCTGTGGCTTTGTCTGGGATTCTACCGAAGGCTCCGCGGTAGAACCTTTGCTGTGCGCAGTTTGCTGCGCAGGTCGCTCTGCGGGCTTGCTTGCTTCAAATGCTGATTCGCTACGTTTCACATCAGCCAAGTGTTTAGTCAAGTCCAGATCAGGCAAGACATCTTGGCGAATTAATATGTTATTCAGCTCAGCATAAAGCGGCTCCAATTGCTGCAGAACGGTGTGTTCGAACACACCGAAGGCGACCTTTTCAACATCGCGAGACATTCGCAGGAGAGCCAGCCCATCCCGAAATGCTTCGCATACCAGTGACGGACCAAGCGGATTGGTATGGCCGGTCGCATTTGCAACGTTCAGACTGTCCAGGCGTAACTTCAGCTGCAACAACGAGCCTCGATACAGCGTGTCCGCTCTGGTTACCATCACCCGCAGGCTTAGCCAGTCTTCAAATTCGCCCTTGTCGACCACAGCCAGAGAGCCAGCTGCCCCTGCTTTGGACGCCGGCTTTAGCGGAGACTCAAGACTTTTTGCCATTTGCTGCCACACCATGCGCTGGCGGCTGTTCAACTGACCCGAGGCGTCCATCAGTTCGTTGGCCAGCTGGTTGTTACCCGCGTCGCGGGCGAAGGCCTGAAGCCCGGCAACGGTTTGACCCAAGCATTCCTGCATTAATGGATCAATAAACTGCACCACGGCTTTGGCGCACTGGTGCAGTACAAACTGCACCCGCTCGCTGGGCGCACGCAAATGCGCAGAGCCTGCCACGCGTGCGCCACTGCACTGCTGCAGCATGGCACTGACGGCCACCTCGTTGGCCTGCAAAAAACACACGCCCATCGCATTTTCAATGCGATGACGCATCTGTACCCGCATCTGATGGCGCTGGCCAGGCACCCCGGAATGGTCCGGGCCGCGAAAACGCACAAGCAGGCTCTGCCCGCCAACGTCCCCCAAAGCCGCATCAAGCTTATGGGAAACCGCTTCGGAATAGCGAATAAACAAACCCTCGGCACAAAAATCGGCGATTTGGCACGGCCAGTTTTCACCGCGCCCCAAATCTAGTTGAGCCGCAAGTTTTATGGGTTTTCTGGGGCTATTGCGTCGTTCTGTAGATTCCATGAACTCGTTACTCAAAGAGCTTTACAAAAAACTTTGGAGTTGCGCTGGGTGTTGTAAATCGCAAGTCTCGGGCCCGGCAGCGACTGTACCGGCATCGCTTTGAAATCGCGCTCGCGAAACCAGTGCTCGGTTTGCGTGGTCAGTACAAACAGGCGCTGCAAACCCTGAGCGCGAGCCTGCTGTTCAATCATCAGCAGTAGTTCATCGCCGCGTCCTGCGCGGCGATAATTGGGATCTACTGCAAAGCAGGACAACTCGCCGGCGTCATCCTGACCGTAGGGATAAAGCGCGGCACACCCAACAATGGTGCCGTCGCGTTCGGCCACTACAAAACGGCCAATTTCGGTTTCCAGCATTTCTGGCGAGCGCCGCACCAGAATTCCCTGCTCCTCCAGCGGATGAATCAGACTGGTAATACCGCCTACGTCTTCTACCCTGGCAGATCGGATCTGCTCGTAAGTGTCGCCACTGACCAGCGTGCCGGAACCATCACGGGTAAACAGTTCTTTAAGCAGCGCACCGTCGTCCAAATAACTGATGATATGGGCGCGGCGCACACCCTTAACACAGGCATCACACGCCGCCTTTAACAGCTCTGCATCGTGGCCTGTCACCTGGCCAGCGCTTAGCTGGTCGGCTGCCTGAGCCGCAGATAATTCACGCACCAGCGTTCCGTCCGCGGTCAACAGGCCGGGGTCGTCGATAAAAATCATCAGCTTTTCAGCACGCAGAGCAGCCGCGACCTGGCTTCCAACATCTTCATAGGACAGATTAAAAACGTCCCCTGTGGGGGAAAAACCCATGGGCGGCAACAACACGATCTGGCCCTGGTCGAGCAGCTTTTCGATACCGGAAATATCAACACGTCGAACCTTGCCGGTATAACCAAAATCGACACCGTCTAATACGCCAACCGGTTTAGCGGTTACATAGTTGCCACTGCACACTCGTATGCGGGCATTGTGCATAGGCGAACTGACCAGGCCCATAGACAACTGGCTCTCTATGTAAGCCCGCAAGCCGCCTATGGCTTCCATCACCAGAGGCAATTGCTGTTCGGTGGTCACCCGCAAGCCGCGGGCAAAGGTGGATTCAAGGCCTGCATCTTGCAGCCGCTGTTGTATCTGGGAGCGGGCACCGAACGCTACGACTAATCGCACGCCCAAACTGCTAAGCAAGGCAATATCGTGAACGATATTGATGAAGTTTTCCTGGCTGATAGCATCGCCCGGCAGGGTTAGTACCACCGTACGGCCGCGGTGAGCATTGATGTAAGGCGACGAATGACGAAAGCCGTGCAACCAGCCGTTGGCGTTCAATTCAAATCTCCGGGCAAAAGGAATATTACAAACAAAACTGCCTCACAAGCTGACGCAGTACGTTGACGGTCGGTGCAACCTGCGATTGCGCCAGAAACTCGTCGGGCTGATGAGCCTGATCAATAGAGCCTGGGCCCATCACCAGAGTTTCCAGACCTAAGCGCTGCATCCACGGTGCTTCTGTGGCGAAGGCAACCGATCCTGCGGTGTGACCAGTGAGTTTTTCGCAGGCCGCAACCAGAGCAGCATCCGCTGCTGTTTCAAACGGCGGCACACCGTCAAATAATGGTTCAAACTGAAGCTTCAGGCCGCGTTCACTGGCCACTGGCGCTACCTTCTGCAGAATGGCCTGGCGCAGAGCCTCCATATCCATACCAGGCAGTGGGCGTAAGTCAAAATGCAACTCACACCGGCCGCAGATGCGATTGGGGTTGTCACCACCGTGTATGCAGCCAAGGTTCAAGGTTGGCACCTGAACGTCAAAATTAGGATTGCGATACTGCTGCTGCCACTGAGAGCGCAGGGCCAGCAGCTCGCTCATCGCCTGGTGCATGCCTTCCAGCGCGTTGCGACCCAGCTCGGGATTAGAGGAATGCCCTGCCTGCCCCTCGAACACTAACCGTTCCATCATGATGCCTTTGTGCATACGAATAGGGCGCAGGCTAGTGGGCTCGCCAATCACCGCATAGCGCGCCTTGGGCTTGCCCGCCTCCGCCAGCGCGCGAGCGCCATTCATCGAGCTTTCTTCGTCGGCGGTCGCAACAATGATCAGCGGTTGCTGCAATGGCTGGCCCACAAACTCCCTGGCGGCATCAATAGCAAGGGCAAAAAACCCTTTCATGTCGCAGGTGCCAAGGCCATACCAGCGGTTATCCCGCTCGGTCAGTGTGAACGGATCGCTGTGCCAGCGTTTTTCGTCGTAAGGAACCGTGTCGGTGTGCCCCGCTAGCACAAGGCCCCCTGAACCGCTGCCCAGGGTAGCAATCAGATTGAACTTCCCGGGCATGTTCGGCACCGGCAGAATTTCCACAGCAAAACCCATGGGCCCCAGCCACTGCGCCAGCAAATCAATCACACCACGATTACTGGAATCCCACTTCGCCGAGGAGCTGGAAATTGAGGGAGCTGCAATCAATGCAGTCAACATCTCCAAAATAGATGGCGGCATAACTCCACCGCTCGCAGCACTGCTTGGGACTGCCGTCAACTGAGCCATTACGGGTTCTCCGTCAATCATTATTGTTTGAATTCAGCGGGCGATTACGCCGCCATACCTCGAACCCGGCAACTGCCGCACGCTGCATGGGGTAAGCCACTTCGCCGCCGGCCACCAGACGAGCTACCTCAATTTCATCGTCGGTGACTCGAACCAGGCGACCTGCTACACGATTGTTATTGCGCAGCGTAATCCTGACCTTTTGCCCCAGCCATTGTTCCGCTGCCGCCACAGGCTGCACTAGCCAGCCCTCGGCGGATTCAATTTGCGGCTGTTGTGCCGTCAACACCGGTTGTTGTGGCGTTGCCGAAGGGCTGATATCACTTACCAAAAACACATCGGGTACGCTCGCATCATTATAATATACGGTCGCACCAAGGCGGCTGGATGCGTTGGTTTCTTCCGTGTAAATGGGCAATCCCAGAGCGGGTTCGGCTAACCTCAGTGTGGCTTGCAATTCGCCGCCCTCGATCAACCATTGGCGGTACAGTGCCAGCAACTGCGAACTGGCTTGCCAGCCACGCGCCAGCAGCCCCAAACGTAACTGGGCCACCGAACGACCGGCCCATTGTTCGGTTGAAAGGCCAGCCTCGCGAGCACACCAAGCAGCCACGCGTCGCATGACACCACCGTCGCGCAGAGTGATATCCAGCGAACTACGAGCCAGCGCCTCTTGGGGCGCCCGCCAGTCTACCCAGGCGGCGGGCCAGTTCAATTCAACACTGCCGAGCTCATCAGTGATTAGTTCAGCGTAAAAGCCCTCTTTGTTTTGACGCAACAGCGCCTCGCCGGTCATTTCGCCAATGCCCATGCGTATCAAGTCACCACTACTCAAGCGCTGGCGTGGATCTGGCGCGCAAGAGAGGGCGAAGAGCGCCGCTTTGCCATCACTGTTCGCGCCTTGAGCCGTTACCCAGTTGCGGAACATGGTTGCATCTAGCGCCAAGCCCAGGCCCTCAAGCTTCAGCGTGTACGACGCCTCCTCAGCCGGCGTATTCAACAGATTGATTAATGATACCGGTGAGCGAGCGGTTAACTCTGCAACGGGCACAGTAAGCGGCTGGGTCAGGCGAAAGTCTTGCCACTGGCTGCCTTTTAGCAATAACCGACCGCGCACGCCTGAATGAATTGCGCCGCGCTCCAGCACGCCGTAATGGTTCAAGGCCAGCCGCGCCTCATTCATACGCTGATCCGCAAGCCACCAGACGCCGCCTTTGTAACCGGCCCAGGCCAGAACGGTTATAATCAGCAGCCATATCAACAGGCGTTTCATGCCTTTACTCCTTGCACATAGGATCCGTTTTTAGAGATCAGTTCCTGGAGATCAAGGTACCCACACCTTCGTCGGTGAAGATTTCGAGCAAGCAGGCATTGGCCACACGGCCGTCAATAATGTGCGACGTGCGCACGCCATTTTCAACCGCACTAAGAGCGCAACGTATTTTTGGCAACATGCCACCGTGGATGGTACCGTCTTCAATCAAGTCGTTGACCTGGCTGGCGGTCAAACCGGTCAGCACCTTTCCCTCTTTGCTTTTCAACCCGGAAACGTTGGTCAGAAGAATGAGCTTTTCGGCTTTCATGGCTTCAGCCACTTTGCCGGCCACCAAGTCGGCGTTGATATTGTAAGACTTGCCATCCGGGCCAACGCCGATGGGGGCAATAACCGGTATCACGTTGCCACGAGTGAGCATGTCAATAACGCTCACGTTCACACTGACGACTTCACCCACACGGCCAATATCAATAATTTCAGGACGCTCCAGCTCCGGGCTGCGATCAACCACTTCCAGTTTGCGGGCGCGGATCAAATTGGCGTCTTTTCCGGTCAAGCCAATGGCCGTTCCGCCCTCGGCGTTGATCAACGACACAATTTCCTTATTAACCTGGCCGCCAAGCACCATTTCAACCACGTCCATCGTCTGGGCGTCGGTCACCCGCATACCATTTACAAAGCGTGACTCGATATTTAATCGCGCCAGCAATTCACCAATCTGCGGCCCGCCGCCGTGCACCACTATGGGGTTGATGCCCACCAATTTCATCAACACCACATCACGGGCAAAACTGCTTTTAAGGTCCTCGTTTTCCATGGCGTTGCCGCCGTATTTTATGACCACGGTCTTACCGATAAAGCGCTGGATATAGGGCAGCCCCTTGCTGAGTACTGACGCTACCTGAACGGCTGTTTCACGATTCAACGACATGCTTTTGCCTTAATGTTATAAGATTCGGATTTCACTGCGAGGATTCAGAATGTGGCTTTCAGCTCTGGTGCGATTTGCCGAAGCTGCTCGCGAAAAACCGTTTTAATGCGCCCCAGCGCTTCCTCGGATTCTGCCTCAAAACGCAGCACCAGAGCCGGTGTAGTATTAGAAGCCCGGCACAAACCCCAGCCGTCGCCATACTCTACCCGCACCCCGTCAATCGTGCTGATACGGCCGTCGCCAAATTCACCCTGAGCACTCAGGCGCTCAACAATGCCGAATTTAGACGCTTCGGTGACCTCGATATTTAGCTCCGGCGTGCTGATGTCCTCGGGGAAATCCTCGAATACTTCATCGCTGTGACGGTCTTCAATACCGAGAATCTCCAATAAACGCGCGGCGGCATAAAGGCCATCATCAAAACCGTACCAGCGTTCGGCAAAAAATATGTGACCGCTCATCTCTCCGGCCAGCAACGCGCCAGTTTCCCGCATTTTGGCTTTCATCAGCGAGTGTCCGGTTTTCCACATGACTGGCCGGCCGCCAGCCTGGGATATCACCCCTGCAAGGCGACGGCTGCATTTCACGTCGTACAACACGTCGGCGCCGGGGTTGCGTGATACCACATCGCGGGCAAACAGCATCAACAGGCGGTCGGGCCAAATAATGCGGCCGCGGTTAGTCACCACGCCAATGCGGTCACCATCGCCATCAAAGGCAATACCTAAATCAGCCCCTTCCTGTTCAACCTTGGCGATCAGGTCTCGTAGATTCTCGGGTTTGCCCGGATCCGGGTGGTGGTTGGGGAAGTCGCCGTCAACATCGCAATACAGCGGGATAACGTCACAGCCCAGCTCGTCAATCAGCATAGGGCCCAGCTCGCCGGCGATGCCATTACCTGCGTCTACCACCACTTTCAGCGGCGCAGCAACGGCAATGTCGCCAACAATGGTATCCAGATAGGCACGCCTTACGTCTTCCGACGACTGGCTGCCGGTACCCTGAGCCAAGTTCCCGTTAAGAATGCGCTGGTGCAGGGCTTTAATGGCATCGCCAGACAGGGTTTCGCCGCCAAGCATAATCTTCAGGCCATTGTAGTTGGACGGGTTATGACTCCCGGTGACCATGACGCCGGAGCCCGTATCAAGCTGATGGGTAGCAAAATACAATACCGGAGTGGGCACCGCGCCAACATGTATAACATTGCACCCACTGGCCATCAGCCCCCGAGCAACCGCGTCGGCCAGCCCGGGGCTCGAATGGCGACCGTCGTAACCCACGCACAGCGAGCTGACACCCCGTGCCAAGGCCTCTGAACCAATCGCCCGACCGATTAGCTCAACACCGGTTTCGGTCAGAGTTTCGTCAACAATGCCGCGGATGTCGTAAGCACGAAAAATGTCCGCTGACAGCGCCGGTGCCTGGCCCAGTTCTTCTACATCAGGCAGGGCATCGGCACCGAACAACGGTTCGGCAGACGCAGCGCCAAAACCCAGAACGTCTTCGTCACCATCAAGCATATCCACATCGAGCAGGTCTTTATCCTGGAACAGTGTTTCAGCCTCTGCAGTGGGCCGTTTTTTACCCGCAGCTGCCGGGCGAGCGCCCTCACCGGCCTTGCTGACACGCTTTTCCACGACTTGGGACAGCCGATAAAGCACCTCGGCGATCGACGCGACTGCGTCCCAGTGCAAAGCCGGTAACTTGCTGCGCTCGCCGGAGTAAGCTTTGTGGGCCCATTCGATAACCAAGGTAGTGTCTTGGCGTAACGAGTGTCGGGCGCTGTTAAGCAATACCCACACAGCAACAGCTGCGACCAGCAGCGGAGCCGCCAGCAGTAGCGCTGCCATCAGAATGTTTATAGGCATTGTCGCCTGCCCTGCGGGTGTAAACGCGATGCTCCAATCCGGATTTTTCAGAGTCACAACGCGCGGCTCTCCGCCGCCGCTGCCTTGACTTACCAAGATGCTGGTGATTCCTGATACGGTCTGGCGCAGCGCCAAGGCACCTTTATTCTGGCGATCTGCCAACAGGGACTGCAGACTGGTGGCGTCAAACACCATTAACAAGGTTCCGGCTACGGGATTGTCGCCCGACATTTTTACTGGCGCGGCCAGATGGACGAACCAGCGGTTGTCGCGGGGGAAAGCGTCAGGAAAAAGCGGCCGCCCGGTTTCTGCCTTGCGCGCCAGCTCCAGACCGGCAAAGCCCAGCATCGGGTCGTTGGTAGCCGAATGTGGAATGGCTCGGCGTGGAAATAAATAAACGGCGGCTACACCAGGCAAGCTGTTTTGTAACTGCCTCGCAGCCAGCAACAGATCGCCGCCATTGCTAACGGTATCGACAAGGCCGGGCTGTGTTGCCAGGCCCTGCACGCTTTGCTGCAACAGCGACAAATAGCCGTTAACCCGGCTGGCGGCGCTGTCAGCCGCCTCCTGGGCCGTCACCTCGAACTGGTGTTCACTCGCCGGCTGCAAAATCAGGAAAAAAACCAAAGCCAAAGCCAGAACAGTGGCAACAACAACAATCAATGCCTGGCTCAGAGCGACACTGCCCAGTGTTCGCATACGGTTAGCAGAACCTGCGCCCTTATTGGATTGGGCAGACGTTATTTTTGCCCGCATTGAAGGCTTGGCATCCTCAGAATGGTCTGAGACCTGACTGTCCGGGGTTTTCTTTTTGCCCAGCTTCATGGATTTTTCCTGCGTTTGTCATTGTTCAGGCTCACACTCGCTTGCGGGCCTGATGATTACGACCGTCTTGTTGAATTAATTCGCAAAGTATAGCTGCAACGCGGCTACTTAGGGCGTTGTTGCCCATCACCAACCCTAGTTGCGGCCGGTTGAACCAAACCCACCCGTACCCCGGTGGCTGCTGTCGAACTCATCAACCACTTCAAATTCAGCTTGCACTACCGGTACCAGCACCAGTTGCGCCACGCGTTCTCCGGGCTCAACAGTAAAACGGGTTTGGCCGCGGTTCCAGCAAGACACCATCAACTCGCCCTGGTAGTCGGAATCAATCAGGCCAACCAGATTGCCAAGTACAATACCGTGTTTGTGGCCCAGGCCGCTGCGCGGGAGTATCAGCGCAGCCAGAGCTGGATCTGCAATGTGAATCGCCAAACCAGTACCAATCAGCTGGGTGTCGCCCGGCTCCAACACCAGAGGCTGCGACAGACAGGCACGTAAATCCAGGCCGGCAGAGCCATCGGTGGCATAGGCGGGAAACGCTATGCTTTGGCCAATACGCTCATCTAATACACGGATCTGAAGTTTTTTGCGGGTCATGAGGGTTTCCGGTCAGAATTATTTTGGGGTGCATTCAGGCGCGGCGCAATCAGCGCCACAAGCTCATGCGCTATTTGCTGCTTGGCACATGGCCCAAGGTGGATTTGGTCAGTAGCGGTGAATACGCTGACGGCGTTGTTGTCGCTGTTAAAGCCCAAGCCAGGCACCGACACATCATTGGCCACAATCATATCCAGGCCCTTTTTGCGCATCTTGCTGATGGCGTAGCGGGCAACGTCATTGGTTTCCGCCGCAAAACCTACGGTAAACGGTGCATCTGATCTCGCTGCCACGGCAGCCAGAGTGTCCGGGTTGCGCACCAGTGCCAGCGTCATCTCGGCGGCAGATTTCTTGAGCTTGTCCCTGGCGTAATCCTGCGGGCGATAGTCAGCCACCGCAGCGGTGGCGATAAAAAGATCACAGCCCTCATCAACAGCTGCCATCGTTGTTTCGAGCATTTGTTCTGCGGTCATCACCGAGCGCAGGTTTATACCCGCGGGCGGAGGTAGGTTCACTGGTCCGCTAACCAGCACAACCTCGGCGCCGGCAGCGTGCGCGGCTATGGCCAGAGCGTAGCCCATTTTGCCAGAGCTGTGATTGCTGATATAGCGCACTGGGTCTATTGGTTCACGGGTTGGCCCAGCGGTGATCACCAAGCGCTTACCAGCCAGCACACCGCCGGCGTTACTCTCGATTTGCGCTTGATCCTGAGCCAGTGCCTGCATAATCTGCGCTGGTTCGAGCATGCGCCCTGGGCCGTTATCACCGCAGGCCTGTTGGCCTTTTTCTGGTCCCCACAAGCGAATCTGGGGATCCGCTTGCAACAGTTGCACCACCCGCTGAGTGCGATGATTAGCCCACATGGCCTGATTCATCGCCGGCACCAAGGCAATGGGCACCTCGGCAGCACTGCACACCGTCGCCAGCAAATCATCGGCCATGCCAGCCGCCAAACGCGCCATAAAGTCTGCCGATGCCGGCGCCACGATGATCCGCTGCGCCCATTTCGCAAGCTCAATGTGACCCATGCCGGCCTCGGCTTCCGGGTCTAGTAACGAAGTACGCACCGGTTGCCCGCTCAACGCCTGAAAAGTCAGCGGAGTCACAAAAGCTTCAGCGCCGCGGGTCATAACCACTTGCACCGAATGCCCCGCTTTTTTAAGTAGCCGCACCAGTTCCGCCGTTTTATAAGCCGCGATGCCGCCGGTAACGCCAACAAGAATTCGTGTACCAGCCATAGGGGCTGCGTCCTCATGCTTTTATAAAAGCCGTAACATATCATGCAACAGCCCTGCAGACAGCCCGCCGCAGACAACACCCGCCTTACCAGCACACTTTTTTTCCAGTAATCTGGAACCAGTTCCCATAGGCGGCAGCTCGAATCAGCGGCCCTTTCATTTGCAAGGATGCAATTATGAGAAACCCCCAGGCGACATCCCGTTGCACAAAGCTATCTGCCGAGACCACTCAGGTGACGCGTTCCAAGGCGACCCCAGCCGCAGCAGACAGCACATCCGGAGCGCCCCGCGCAGCATTATGGCCCACTGATGAGCGCCCTCGTGAGCGCTTGCTGGCCCACGGCGCCGGATCTTTGTCAGACGCCGAGCTGCTGGCCATATTCCTGCGCACCGGCACCCGCGGTATGCCCGTGATGGAAATGGCAAGGTATCTTTTAGAAACCTTTGGCGGATTGCGCAGCCTGATGACCGCATCCAGCCGTCAGTTCTGCAGCGTAAAAGGTCTGGGTACTGCCAAGTACGCGCAAATGCAGGCAGCCATGGAGATGGCGCAGCGGGTAACGGAAGAGCCTCTGCGCCAAGGGGATCCATTAAAATCCCCCGAAGATACCCGGCGCTTTCTGGCCAGTCGCCTGGGCACTTACCCACACGAAGTCTTCGCCGCCCTGTTTCTGGATAACCGGCACCGGATAATTCATTATCGCGAGCTGTTCCGTGGCACCATTGACGGCGCCGCGGTGTACCCGCGGGAGGTGGTGCGCCAGGCGCTGGAAGACAACGCAGCAGCGGTTATATTTGCCCATAATCACCCCAGCGGTGTCGCCGAACCCAGCCAGGCCGACATCGCACTGACCAAACGCCTGAAAGACGCTCTGGCGCTGGTGGATATCAGGGTTCTTGACCATATGGTTGTGGGCCACGGTGAGGTAATATCACTGGCAGAACGGGGTTTGATGTAGACTTGGGTTAACCAAGCTCGGAAATTGAACAATTTACCAACAATTTTTTTGCGTTGGGCTGCCAGTTCTGGTATAAAAGCGTCCCTATTCTGGCGGCGTCTGGCGAGCTACGTTCGGTTTTTAGACGCGAACAGGAAGCTCTAATTGCCCCCTAGGCAACCAGAGACGCAATCAACGAATTCGATTATTAAGACCATAGCTCAAGGTCGGAGGCAAGTATGTCCAGAGTTTGTCAAGTTACCGGTAAACGTCCGGTTGCTGGTAACAACGTATCCCACGCGATGAATCACACTCGTCGTCGTTTTCTGCCGAATCTGCAGAGCCATCGCTTTTGGGTTGAAACCGAGAAGCGCTTCGTGAAGCTGCGCGTATCCACCAAGGGTATGCGCATCATCGACAAAAAAGGTATTGATATCGTACTGGCCGATCTTCGTGCCCGTGGCGAGAAATTTTAAGGAGCCATATAATGCGCGAAAAAATCAAGCTGGTTTCATCAGCAGGTACGGGTCACTTTTACACCACCATGAAGAACAAGCGCAACACGCCGGAGAAAATCCAGCTGAGCAAGTTCGATCCGGTTGTACGTAAGCACGTGACTTACAAGGAAGCCAAGATCAAGTAATTGATCCGGTAACCATAAAAAAACCCGACCATCGAGTCGGGTTTTTTTATGGTTAAAAAGAACTTCAAGACGATTTTGGCGACGTTACATCTATTTTTGGCAATATAACATCCGGTTTTGGCAGCGTAACGTCCAAAGCGATAGGCAAATGATCTGACATCGGATAACTCACCACGCCGGAGCTGTGAACCTGCAGGCTCGGGCTCACCAGAATATGGTCCAGCGCTTTTTCAGGGCGCCAGCTAGGAAAGCTGTGGGCGTTTGCAGGCAACGGAATCAAGTCGGTCTGTTTCAACGGCGTATTGGTCAGCAGCTGCTCCGCATGGGCGTTCATGTCGCCCATCAGCACCACGTGACGATAGTCGCTGATCAAGTCGCTAACAAAGCCCAGCTGGCGCTGTTGAGCCGATTTACTCAGTGACAGGTGCATCATGACCAGCAACAACGGGTCTTCCGGATTGCCGTACTTGGCGACTATCACACCACGGCCGGGAATCAACCCCGGCAAACGGTGCTCTTTTACCTCGAGCGGCCGAAACCTGCTCAGCAAGCCATTGCTGTGCTGGGCAAACTGCCCCAGGTTTCGGTTTAACTGCTGATACCAATAGGGTATACCGGCGGCCTCAGCCAAGTACTGAACCTGGTTGATATGGCCGCTGCGCAAGCTGCCACCGTCACACTCCTGCAGCGCAATAACGTCGTAATTACTGAGCAGCGTGGCAATCCGGTCCAGGTTTTCAAAACGGCTGCGATGAGGCAACACGTGTTGCCAACTGCGGGTCAGGTAGTGCCGGTATGACGAAGTGCTGATGCCCACCTGAATATTGAACGTCAGCAGCCGGATGTGACCACCTTCCGCAAAATCCGGAACGTGATCCACACCCGATGAGCTGCCCCGAGCATCACCCGCGGAACGCCGCATATCATTCCACTGATTGCGCAAACGCTTATACATAGCCACCTGTATTTTAAGAATTCACGCGTTGCCCGTTCAACGGCTTATCACTCTTATTCGCCGGCGCCGTGCTCCTGGGCAACTAAGTATTCAACCACCTCAATCGCCGCTTGCGGGCTACCAGCTGTAGAAGCGGTAACAATATACTTGCCATTTACTAGCATAGTCGGTGTTCCTGTCACTCGCGCGCCGCGTATTTTTGCCTGCGCCTGCTGCATGCGGGCGTTCACGCCAAAACTTTTATAGTTCTTTAGAAATTCATCTGCATCCACACCGTGCTCGGCGGCAAAGTCCGCCAAGGCTTCAGGCGTGTTCAGTTGTCGGCGCTCGACCACCAAAGCCTCGAACAGGGCATCGTGAACCTTATCCAGTTCACCCATGGCCTGCAATGCATAAAACGCGTAAGCGTGGGGCTCCCAAGATTTACCCAACGCAGCCGGCAAGCGAACATAATCAACGTAGTCTGGCGCGTTTTTTTCGTACTCTTCGGATAGCGGCTTGAATGAATAACAGTGCGGGCAGCCGTACCAGAACACCTCAGCGACCTCTATTTTGTCGGCCTGATCGGTTCGCACCGGGTTATCCAGCACTTTATAGTGGGTGCCCTGCTGCCAATCCGCCGCCATAGCGGGTAATGCAATGGCCATAGCTCCCGCCAGTACGGCGGCCTTTATCGCTGTCTTAATCATTCACTGTCTCCGACTTGTTGATTACGTAAGTTAGGGTTATGACCACAGAGGGCGAAAAAGTTCCATTCACACCAGCGCCAACTGGGTTACCGTCCGGTAAATAACAAAAAACCCTGCTCAGGCAGGGTTTTTTACTAAAGCAACAACCTGACTCAGTTAAGCCCGGAAACGTAACTGGCAACAGCTTCAATTTCAGCATCGGTCAACTTGGACGCCACGTCCATCATGATCGCTGCGTTATTGCCGTTGGCGCGAGTACCATCCTGGTAGGCGTGCAACTGCTTGGCCACGTATTCCGCATTCTGGCCACCCAATGCCGGGTAACCACCAGGCGCGTTGCCATGCCCTTGCGGGTTGTGACAACCGGCACAGGATGGAACACCCGATGCCATATTACCGCCGCGATACAAGGCTTGGCCCTGAGCAACTAAATCCGGATTAGCTTGGTTTACACCCCTATCTTGGCCGGCAAAATAGGCTGCAAGATCTTGCAAATCCTGATCGGACTTGCCCGTTAGCTGGCCGGTCATTTCAACAATGACACGCTGATCTTGCTGGATGGCAACCAATTGGTTGTGCAAATATTTTTCACCTAAACCCGCAATTTTCGGGTACAAGCCCATTATTGGCTTCGCGCCCCCCTGGCCATGACAGGCCTGGCATGCTGCTGCGTTCTGTTCACCTGCTTGAGGATCTCCTGCCCCGTGCGCCATCGCTGTAAGGCTGACACCGAGAACAACTCCTGCGATCAGTTTCTTCATGCTCGCTCCGCTTCTCTCATCTTAAAGTATTCTTGGTTGTGCAGCCGTAAGGACTGGACCATTCAGGCACAATACCGGGGCTGAAACTGCGGACACGTCAAGCGCACCGCCCGGAATTGGTGTAGCATTATACATTAATCCCTGCTAACTGAAATCCAAAGGAAAGCTAATAGCCGTGGACTCTGATCTGACTCAAAAAAGCCCGTCTTTTAATAGTGCCCGATTTCTGGTCAGCGCGTCGAAGCTGGACGAATGCCCGGCGGATATCGGCGCAGAAGTCGCTTTTGCCGGCCGCTCCAACGCCGGCAAATCCAGTGCACTGAACACCATCACCGTAAACGGCAAACTGGCGCGAACCAGCAAAACCCCCGGGCGCACCCGGCTTATCAACTTTTTTTCGCTAAACCGAGAAAATGCCCGGCTGGTAGATTTGCCCGGTTACGGTTATGCCAGAGTGTCTCGTGACATGAAAGACGACTGGCAAACCCACTTGGGCCATTATTTGAACGATCGTCGCTGCCTGCGTGGCTTAGTGCTGGTCATGGATATTCGCCACCCATTGACAGAATTCGACCAAACAATGGTGCAATGGTGCCAGCACAACGACATGCCGCTGATGATTCTGGCGACAAAATCCGACAAACTGAAATTTGGCCAAGCTAAGACTGCCATGCTGGGCATTCGCCAGAAGCTGAACGAGTTCAGCTGCGTGCAGCATTTAATCATGTTCTCTTCCAGCAACAAAACTGGCTTGGATGAATGCCGCCATGCGCTGGCTCAGTGGCTGGAAGCAGAGCCGGAAGCAACTGAAGAATAGCCATAAGCCAATGGAGAATAGTAACCCGCGCCTGCGACGCAAGCCAGAAATGAAAAAAGCCGGCCTAAAATAATTCAGGCCGGCCAACGTCAGGGTTTGCGACGTGCTAAAACCTGAAAGCACCTTCCTTGAGCTCCCAAACAAACACGGGGAACGTCCGGATTCCCCATGTTAACTGCTTTGATGTTCCGCTTGGCAAAAAGTTCCCGGGCGATAAGTCTCCCGCAGTGCCAACACCGGCTCGCGATATTCCGGGGTCACGTGGGGCAACTCCAGAGTTAACACTTGATAAATACCCTGCTTCAACTCTGCCAGCGATAACACAGCTGGCTCTTCGGTGGCGTGAGCGGTCTTTAGATAGGCCACCCAGTTGGTAATTACCAACCAGACATTCAGCGCCATTGCCGAACGCAGCGGCTCGGGACGCGGCGCAATAATGCCACCGCTGGCGAGCTGGTTAAAAATACCGTTAATAGCGCTCAGGCAACGGCCGGTAAAGTCGCCATAGCCTGCACGCAGGCGTGGGTCTGCGTCTAGTAGTGACTCCAGGTCACGATGGAAAAACCGGTATTGCCACAAACCGTCGAACACAGCCTCCAGGTACCAGGCCAGGTCTGCCAGTGCCAAAGGCTGGCTGCCGGGTGCTGTCAGGTAATAATCAACCTGCTGCTGATAGGCTAAAAACAGCTCATAAACAATGTCGGCCTTATTGCGAAAATGGTAGTAAAGGTTACCAGGCGAAATCGCCAGTTCTGCCGCAATGTGATTGGTGCTTATGGCGCGTTCACCACTTTGGTTAAACAGCTGCAGACTGGTCTGCAGAATTCGGTCTCGGGTTTTCATAAAGTCGCCAAAAATCGAAAAATCATTGCCCACGCAAGCGTTAGCGGATTCAGCAGGCGCGTCTGTTTACGCCGCTTGACTCACTAGAGTATATACTCTAATAATGGATTTTAACGCAACCAAAGTGCGTTTTTCACTGACACACAGGGAGTTTTTCTAATGGGCGCAACCCTCGCAATCGCTGCTGCAAAGAACACCAACGGTACGGCGGCAGACACGGAAAACCCGGCAGAAAACAGCGCCGCGCAGATCGCGTATACCCACGCCGTTTTCCAAAAACAGCAGCAGGCGTTTCGCGCCCAACCCAGACCAACAGCCAACCAGCGTCGCGATAATCTGAACCGTTTGAAACAGGCGCTCCTGAGCTGGCAAGACCTACTCATAGCAGCCATTGATAAAGACTTTGGCTGCCGCTCGAAAGATGAAACCCTGATTGCCGAAATCATGCCTTCGGTGCAGGGCATCAACTATACACTGAAGCACCTCGACGGTTGGATGAAGCCGTCTAAGCGGCACGTGTCCATGCTGTTCCGCCCTGCCAGTAACCAGGTGCATTACCAGCCCAAAGGTGTGGTGGGGGTGATTGTGCCCTGGAACTACCCACTTTACCTGGCCATCGGGCCCTTGGTAGCGTCGCTGGCCGCCGGCAATCGCACCATGGTGAAAATGTCGGAGTTTACTCCGCACACCTCGGCTCTGGTGAAAGAGCTGGTGGAAACCACCTTCGACGAAGATCAGGTAGCCGTTATTCTGGGGGACGCCAAGGTGGCCGCGGACTTTTCCGAACGGCCGTTCAACCATTTGCTATTCACCGGCTCAACTTCAGTGGGGAAGCTGGTAATGCAGGCCGCGGCGAAAAACCTGACACCGATCACCCTGGAACTGGGCGGCAAATCACCGGCGATTGTCGCAACCGACGTACCGCTTGCGGATGCGGCCCAGCGCATCGCATTTGGCAAGGCGTTCAACGCTGGTCAAACTTGCGTAGCACCAGACTACGTGCTTTGCCCGGCTGACCGGGTGGGTGCTTTTGTTGAGGAATATCGCAAACAGTTCAGCGCCATGTACCCGTCACTGCAGGACAACGCCGATTACACGGCGATTATCAACCAGCGCCAGTACCAGCGCCTGCAAGGTTATCTGGACGACGCTCGCAGTAAAGGCGCAGAACTGGTCGAACTCAACCCAGCCAATGAAATTCTGGATGCCGCCAGCCACAAATTACCGCTGACCTTGCTACTGAACACAACGGCGGATATGCGCGTAATGCAAGATGAGATCTTCGGTCCCATTCTGCCCGTGGTGGCTTACGAAACTCTGGACGACGCCCTGAACTTTATTAACGATCGCCCGCACCCGCTTGCCTTATATTACTTCGGCTATAATCAGGACGAACAGCGAAAAGTCGTGGCTAACACCCACTCCGGCGGCATGTGCATAAACGACGCAATGATGCACGTAGCACAAGACGACCTGCCGTTCGGCGGCATTGGTGATTCGGGAATGGGGCATTATCACGGCAAAGAAGGATTTCTTACCTTCAGCCAGCAGCGTGGCATTTTTACCAGGCAGCAGTTCAACAGCGGCAAAGTGGTGTATCCGCCCCACGGCGGTGTTGCCCACAAACTGATCTACAAACTCTTTATTCGGTGATTCAGTTGCGCCTGGTTCGTCGCGAAACATCGCAAGCGCTGCTATTCTGGGCAAAATAGCGATAGAGCGACAGGAGCTGTACATGCCAAAAGTTATTTACCCGGGTACCTTTGATCCCATCACCAACGGCCATACCGATCTGATTGAACGGGCTAGCCGGTTGTTCGACGAGGTTGTGGTGGCGGTTGCCTATAACTCCAAGAAAAAGCCCTTGCTCGAGCTTGAGGAACGCTGCGAACTGGTGCGAAAGGCCACAGCACATGTTCCCAACGTGACGGTTATGGGCTTCAGTAATTTATTGGCAGAGTTTGTGCGCTCGCAGAAGGCCACAGTGATTTTGCGCGGCTTGCGGGCAGTATCCGATTTTGAGTACGAATTTCAGCTGGCAGACATGAACCGCCGTTTAGCGCCAGAACTGGAGAGCGTATTCCTCACGCCAACCAATCACCTGTCTTATATATCATCAACCCTGATCCGCGAGATTGCGTCTCTGGGCGGGGACGTATCCGAATTTGTCGATCCGGCGGTACAAGCGGCGTTGAAGAAAAAATTCAGCTAAAGCAAAGCGGCCGAAACGGGCTATTCCCTGAACCAGACCAACACCAGCCAGCACGCCAAGCCAGGCGGCTGGCCAGACACCTCGTTTACAACAGCGGCGGCAGCGGAATGGGCCGGCCGTTGACGTTCAACACCAAATCTTTCAACGTTGCCCTCAAGAACAGGCGATCACCTTCCGTAATCAACAGCCCATCTTTAATCAACGGCGCTGTTTGCATCCGCACGTCTTCGTTGTTTTCAGCCAGGGCCAGCGGTATGGATAACTCCATTTCACCTTCAAGCGCCGGCATGATCAGTAACGGTTCGGAATCGCTCGTAGCCCCAGGATGGGTTATCAGCACTTTGCCCTGCAACGGCCCGTCAGGGCTGACCAGATGGATATCCGGGAAACCCACACTGAAGCCCGCGGCGGCTAACATCTGCATCGACTCGCCTACGTCTGACATCGCCTGCATTTGTTGTTGAAACGCGGTTGGGTCGCCGTTTTCTGCGGCAAATGCCGCCAGCTGCATATCTGTCACGCTGCGGCTAACCGCGTTCCAGGCATCTACGTTCAGACCCTTCAGCACGAACTCAATGCGGTGTGGCCCTAGGGTGTCTTCTGCTAGTTGCAGCTCGTCCAGTTTGATGCTTATGAACGAATCCAGAGCGCTGTCGTCGTTCACCGCTTCGCTGTTGGAATAAAACGACAGGCCGCGCAACATAACGGCATCAGCATTGGCAGGCGTCAGCTCCAGACTCTGCAAAGCCAAAGTGCCCTCGCCGATCCAGACATCACCGCTCAAGCGCTGCATTTCCTGCTCAAGCGTCAGGCCGCCGAGGCGTATGTCTGCCTCTTCCGAGGCAACCACCAGCGACGGCCAGTCTGCACTGATATCCACAGTGTCTGAGCCAAGACCGCCTTTTACGCGCACAACACCGCCATCTCCAAAGATGGTTTCTGCGCTGCCCTCATTCGTTATGTTGAACTTTGGCACGGTCAGCTCGGCGACCGCCGAACCCCAAAGCCGTGTTTCTGCGGTCAAGCGTGGGGCGTCATCGCCAAACCAGCTTTCGCCCTTCGGGGTCCAGCCGTTCACTGGTTTAAACTCGGTCAAGCTGCCGGTCACGCCATGGCTCACGCTGGCAAGGTAGGGAACGCTCAGTTCCTCACCGCTTGCCGGGTCCCGTAGCGATAATGTGCCTTCAAATTCGGAGCTCCAGAATCCGCGGTCGTAGCGCCCGACTTGCATTTCCAACCAGGTTTGGGATCCGTTCACTTCCTGTGAAGCCCGCTGCCACTGTTGCTCGGTCAGGTAACCTGTGCCATAGGGCAAGGCAATACCCGCCACAACTAACAATCCGGCGGATGCCATTATCCATTGTCGTTTCAAAGCGTTCTCCAGTCATACCACATTAATAAATCACGACTTGGCGGTCAGCCGCTCCAGCAACACTAGCTGCGATGCCAGCCTTGGTTCGTCTTCCGCCGGCTGGTTCTGCTCATAACTGCCATCAGCCTGCAACACCCAGGACTGGCAGTTATCCGCAAGGTAGGTATTCAAATCGTCTTGCAAGCGTTCCACCAGAGCCGGCTCCTCCACTGGGAAAGCGACTTCAACCCGCCTCAGTAGGTTACGCTCCATGCCGTCGGCGCTGGAGCAATACACCTGGGTTTGGCCATCGTTACCAAAATAGTAAACCCGGGTATGCTCCAGAAAGCGCCCGATAATCGAGCGCACACGAATATTGCACGACAATCCAGGAACCTGAGGCCGCAGACAACAGATACCGCGAATGATCAGGTCTATCTGCACCCCGGCCTGGGACGCACGATACAGCGCTTTAATCAGCTGCGGCTCGGTCAGGCCGTTGAACTTGAAAATAATCCGTCCATTTTCACCCAGGCCGGTTTCCCGTTCAATCAGTTGCAGTATTTGCGAATGCAGAGTGAATGGTGAGTGGAACAGTTTCTTGATTTTTAACGCCTTGCCCATACCTGTCAGCTGCTGGAACAATTTGTTCACATCGTCGCCGATAGATTCGTCGCAGGTCATAAAGCTGTAGTCGGTGTACAGGCGAGCGTTGGCGGCATGATAGTTACCCGTGCCCAAGTGCACATAGCGCCGCAAGCGGCCTTCTTCGCGGCGCACAATCAGAACCATTTTGGCGTGAGTTTTATAGCCCACTACCCCGTAAACCACAATTACCCCGGCTTCTTGCAGGCGGCTGGCCAGCTCTAGGTTTTCCTCCTCGCTGAATCGCGCCGTCAGCTCGATAACAACGGTGACTTCCTTACCCCGACGAGCGGCATCGGCCAAGGCTTCTGCCACTTCGGAGTTGGCACCGGAGCGGTACAAGGTCTGGCGAATGGCCAGCACCTGCGGATCTTTGGCGGCCTGGCGCAGTAAATCCACCACCGGGCTAAAGTTTTCATAAGGATGGAGCAACAGAATCGGACGATTGCGAATACTGTCAAACATAGAATCACGGCTGCGAATCTGGCGCGGGATCACCGGTGAAAAACCGGAATAGCTCAGGTCCGGTCGGTTCACTAGCCCCCCCACCGCCAGCAGCCGGGTCAGGTTCACCGGGCCGCGCACCTCATAAAGGTCACGCTCGGTCAGGCCAAACTCGGTCAGCAAAAACTGAACCAGCTCCTGCGGGCAATTATCCGCCACTTCCAGGCGCACACCGTCACCAAAACGGCGGCTCAGCAAC
>JBALXR010000022.1:31730-32963 GCA_036960525.1 Marinobacter sp. | reverse complement strand
GCAGACCCTGCGCGAGCACCAGGACTCGGTAGACGAATTCCTGAACGTGGCCCGGGCAGGGGTAGAACAGCTTTACGGGATTATTGCGGGCCTTGGTTACGTAGTGCTGTTGACTGACCACCGAGGGATTACCGTTCAATATCTTGGCGACCGACGCTACGACCGCCGTTTGCGTAAAGCAGGGCTTTATCTAGGTGCCGATTGGAACGAGCAGTATGCCGGCACTTGCGCTGTGGGCACCTGCATCCAGGAACAGCAAGCGTTGACCTGCCACCGGGTTGATCATTTCGATGCAACGCACATCAGCCTTACCTGCACGTCGGCGCCGATTCGCGACCCTTCCGGCGATCTGCTTGCGGTGCTCGACATATCCGCTCTGGACTCGCCAAATGCCCGTGAAAGCCAAACGTTCGCGCTGCATTTAACCCAACTTTACGCACGTCTGATTGAAGATGCTTATTTTTTACGACGTTACCGTCATCAGACCGTTTTACGCTGCGGCGTTTCCCGCGAATTTGTCCAGGTTAATGGCCAATACCTGTTTGCGATTGACGAAGGTGGTGGCATTGAAGCCGCCAATACGGCCGGGCGCTCGCTTATGCCCGAGAATGCCAAAGGCCTTGCCGATGGAGTTGCCGGGGTAACCGAATTGTTTGAATGCGATCTTCAAGATATTTGGAGCATTCCTTACGATCACGATGACCAAGTCAAAGCATTCAGGCACCACGCCAATAAAGACACCTTGTTTGCCACACTGATCAAACCAAAAGCCAAACCGGTCGATTACTCCGGCAGCGTAAAGGCCAGTTCCGACGAACGAGTGCCGGAATTGGACCAGCTGGCTGCAGATGACCCGGTGATGCGGCGCACCCTTTCCTTGGCCAAGCGCTTGCGGAACCGCGATGTGGGGCTGCTGATTCTTGGTGAAACCGGCACTGGCAAAGAAGTGCTGGCGAAGGCCATACACCAGTCAGGCAGCCGCGCGAGCGGTGCGTTCATCGCTGTAAACTGTGCGGCAATTCCAGAATCCCTGATTGAAAGCGAGCTGTTTGGCTATGTGGCCGGCGCGTTTACCGGCGCGCGCGCCAAAGGCATGCGCGGCCTGATTCAGCAGGCAGAAGGTGGAACACTATTTCTGGACGAAATCGGCGATATGCCCCTGCATTTACAGACCAGGCTGCTGCGGGTGCTTGCAGAAGGTGAAGTTCTACCGGTTGGCGCAGAAGTACCGAT
>JBALXR010000022.1:0-31720 GCA_036960525.1 Marinobacter sp. | reverse complement strand
CATCAGAACCTTGAACAGCTGATTCAGACGGGGGCTTTCCGCTCCGACCTATACTATCGCTTGAACGGCGCGACTCTGAAATTGCCCTCGCTGTGCCAGAGAGCTGATCGCCAGCATGTTATTAACAGCGTGTTGCGAAAGCTGATAAAGCAGGGTCAAATCCAGGACGTCCACATTCGAGCCGACGCCATGAGCGCCATGCTGGCGTACCACTGGCCAGGCAATATTCGTGAATTGGCCAACGCGCTGGCCTTTGCAGAAGCCACCTGTGATAACCACGAAATCACCGCCGACGACCTGCCAGAAGCCTGTTTAAAGCAAAAGAGTGTGTCTGTGCCAACAGAGCCGAACGAAAGCCCTGACAGGCGGCGTTGTCTGCTGGTGGCACTTGAAACCTATCGGTGGAACATTACCGAAGTGGCCCGGCGTTTTGATGTGTCCCGGCCCACCATATATCGGTGGCTGCAGCACCATGGTATTGAGCAGCCGCGGTTTTTAGGTAAGCGGTAAGGTCCTGGCCTGCCTGGGCGGGTCATTATTTAACCGTAATGCGCCGATTCACTCGCGCAGGTAAACTGTCGATGGTGCTGGCGCTGCTGACCAGCCTGGTGTTATCGCCCCTGGAGGCTCACCTGTGCCGGTTCCGTATTCCCCGCATGGTCAGCTCTCTGGTGCTGGTCCTCATTGTACTGGCCGGAATTTGGAGGGTTGTCTTACGCGGTGTTTACGCCGGCTCTGGAATGGGCGGGCAAGGCGCCTGAGGGTATTTCCAAGCTGCTGGTAGGCGAAAGCCAGTTGATGCAGCAAATTGATAATGTAACAGAGTCCGCCGAAAGGGTAGAACAGTCGGTAGGGCAGTTTTCAGAGCGGGACGACAGTGTTGCATCCGAAAAACCCGGTATGGTGGTGCTACAAACCAAATCCTGGCGCGGCCAGTTGATGACCAAAGCTCGCAACGCTCTGGCAGGACCGGCTCATGCATAATTTTTTTCGCCAACTACCGCGCAGCGATCGTAAACGGGTACTGCGCATCACCCGCGATTGCCAGCACCGGATTGCCCCAATACCTTGGGGTCTTAGCCTAAAGTTTACCTTTACGTAAACTAACACCTATGATAAATCTGGTGATTGTAGAGCCATAGACAAAAATAACAGGAGCAAAAAATGAGCCTTCCGGAATACGTCGATGCGTACAACAATTTTGACTTTGCTGCTCTGGAGGCCGAGGTATTGGATGGTCGTCTGGACAGCGGGCTGAATGTTTGCCATGAAATTTGCGACAAATGGGCAGCCAATGCTGAAAAAGTTGCGCTGTATTACGAGACGGAAGACGGCGGTGACGGCGTTCTTACCTTTGCCGAGCTTAAACAGGCGTCCGCCCGTTTTGCCAATTACCTGAAGTTGCAGGGAGTAGGCAAGGGCGACCGTGTTGCGGCCCTGCTACCGCGCACCCCGGAACTGCTCATTGTTATGGCGGGCGCCTGGCGCATTGGCGCTGTTTATCAACCGCTGTTTACTGCGTTCGGCTCTGGCGCCATCGAATACCGTCTGGAGCGGGCCAGCACCAAATTGATTGTTACCAACCCGGCAAACCGTTCAAAACTGGACGATATTCAAAATTGCCCGCCGGTACTGTGTGTCGATTCGGCGGAGGCTGGCCATGGTGATGCTGACTTTTATCAGGCCCTGGGCGAGCAATCCGATCAATTTGAACCGGTGCTGATTAAAGGCACGGATCCTTTCCTGCAAATGTTTACCTCGGGCACCGTGGGCAAGCCCAAAGGGGTGTCTGTTCCGGCTCGGGCACTGTTGTCATTTTACGTTTACATGCGCGACGCGGTGGGCCTTCGTGACAGCGACACATTCTGGAACGTAGCCGACCCGGGTTGGGCTTACGGCTTGTATTACGCGGTTATCGGGCCGCTGCTGATGGGCCACTCTACCCACTTCAATCCCAACCCGTTCACCCCTGAAAGCACCTATGACATGATTCGCAAGTACAAAATTACAAATCTTGCGGCGGCGCCCACGGCCTATCGGTTATTAAAGGCGAATGATCACGTGCTGCCTGAAGGTGAAAATCTCGGGCTTCGGGTAGCGAGCAGCGCCGGTGAGCCCTTGAATCCGGAAGTGGTTAACTGGGTTCGCCGTCGTCATTTCTGCGAGGTAAAGGACCACTACGGCCAGACTGAAACCGGCATGACCTGCTGTAACTTCCACGGCCTGGCGCACCCGGTCAAAGAGGGTGCTATGGGCTTTTCATCGTTAGGGCATAGGGTCGTGGCGCTGAATGAGAAGAACGAAGAGGTGGCTGCCGGTGAAGCCGGGCAGGTCGCCATTGATGTGGCTGCATCACCTTTGTTTCATTTCGATGGCTACACCTGGGGTGAAAAAGATCCGTTCGCTCATGGTTACTATTTAACCGGCGATATGGCCATTAACAACGGCGACGGCAGTTTCTCGTTCAGTGGGCGCGACGACGATATCATCACTACCGCAGGTTATCGGGTAGGGCCGGCTGATGTTGAGAGCTCATTGTTGGAGCATCCGGCGGTGGCAGAATCGGGCGTGGTAGCCAAACCTGATGAAAAACGTGGCGCCATCATCAAGGCCTACGTGGTGATCAAAAGCGACCAGATTCCGGCCGATGACCAGGTTTTGAGAGAAGAGCTGCAGAACCACGTGCGCCGGCGTCTGTCCACCCACGCTTTTCCGCGGGAAATCGAGTTTGTTGACGAGTTGCCAAAAACGCCGAGCGGCAAGATACAGCGCTTTATTCTGCGCGACCGCGCCAGGGAAGACGCCAGCGAATGAAGGTGACAATGGAGCAGTTGCAGGCGTTTTTGGACGAGCAGTTTCCGCAAGGCGCTGCGTTCGGCACCCTGTGTGAGCTGGGCGATGGCACAGCCGAAATGATGCTCGACGTAGATGAAACCCATTTACGCCCGGGCGGCACCGTATCCGGGCCGGTGATGATGGGGCTGGCGGATGTCACGCTCTACGCGGCGCTGCTGTCCAAAATCGGCTTGGTGCCGCTGGCGGTTACCACCAACCTGAATATCAACTTTTTACGCAAGCCGGTGGCGCATCAGCCTTTATGGGCCCGTGCCACCATGCTTAAGGTGGGTAGAACAATGGGGGTAGGCGAGGTGTTTATATACTCTCGGGGAGTTGATGAGCCAGTCGCACACTCTACGATGACCTACTCCATACCGCCGCAGCGCTGACAGAAGGGTTTTAGTATTTTGCCGAAAGATGGGCGGCAAAGAAAATATGAAAAAGTCGTAGAATTGCGAATTGACGTTTACGTATACGTCAATCCAATCTATGATTAGTTCTGATGTACAACAATAACAAAGGCAGATTGGCTCATGAGCGAAGAGTACGTGCTGGAAACGCGCAACCTCGTTAAGGAATTCAAAGGCTTTGTCGCCGTTGACGACGTTAACCTGAACATCCGCAAAGGCCATATTCACGCGCTGATAGGGCCTAATGGCGCAGGAAAAACCACAGTGTTTAACCTGCTCACAAAATTCCTGACTCCTACTCGAGGCCAGATCTTGTTCAATGGTCGCGATATCACCACGATGAAATCCGCCGCCATTGCCCGCGAAGGTGTGGTGCGGTCGTTCCAAATTTCGGCGGTGTTCCCTCACATGACGGCCCTGGAGAACATCCGGGTGGCGTTGCAAAGTTTTGAAGGCAACTCATTCAGTTTTTGGAAATCTGGGAACTGCTTGAACAAACTAAACCATCGCGCAATGGAGTTACTGGATTCAGTAGGGCTCGCAGAATTCGCCCACACCACCACCGTCGAGCTGGCCTATGGCCGCAAGCGCGCGTTGGAACTGGCCACCACTCTAGCGATGGAACCGCAGTTGATGTTGCTGGACGAGCCCACCCAGGGAATGGGTGCGGAGGATGTTGATCAGGTTGTCGAGCTGGTGCGCAAAGCGGCCGTGGGCCGCACCGTGCTGATGGTGGAACACAACCTGAGTGTTGTCAGTAAACTCTGCGACCGCATCACTGTTCTGGCCCAGGGGGCAGTGCTTACCGAAGGCGACTACAAAACCGTGTCGGCAGACCCGCGGGTACGTGAAGTCTATATGGGCAGCGCCAGTGATCCTCAATCCTCGGAACAGGAGGTAAGTGCATGAGCCAGGTAGCCAAAAAAGACTACGAACAGCTCCGTGTTTCTGGCTTGCATGCGTTTTACGGTGAATCCCACATTCTTCACGGCATCGATCTGGTCGTGAATCGGGGTGAGCTGGTTACCCTGCTAGGGCGCAATGGCGCCGGACGGAGCACAACGCTCAAAGCGATTATGAACATGGTGGGCCGGCGCACCGGTTCAATTATGATCAACGGTGAAGAAACCATGAGCTGCGCGCCCCACCACATTGCACGTTTAGGCGTGGGGTTCTGTCCCGAACACCGCGGAATTTTCGCGGCGCTGAACGTTGAAGAAAACCTGACGCTGCCGCCTGTTGTGCGCAGTGGCGGTATGAGTCTGGAAGAAATTTACACCATGTTCCCTAACCTGTATGAGCGCCGCGCAAGCCCTGGCACCAAACTATCAGGTGGCGAGCAGCAGATGCTGGCTCTGGCACGTATTCTTCGTACCGGTGCCAATATGCTGCTGCTTGACGAGATTACCGAAGGCTTGGCCCCGGTGATTGTCGAGAAGCTGGGTGAGGTTCTGATGAAGCTCAAAAATAAAGGTCTGACTATTATTCTGGTAGAACAGAACTTCCACTTTGCTGCGCCTCTGGCGGATCGGCACTATGTGGTCGAGCACGGCCAGATTGTGGCGGAAGTCAGTGCTGCAGAACTGGATTCCAAGCGCTCTTTGCTGAACGGCTATCTGGGGGTGTAATTACAAAAACGTGCAGAACGGGGTTCAAAAAAATAAGTGTAAGTGCAGTAAGTGACGTCGAAAACCAATAAAAATCACACATGAACGTAGTGGAGAAATAACAATGACAATGATAAAAAAGCTGCTGACCACCGCCATAGCAACCACTCTGATGGCCGGCGCTGCCCAGGCAGAAATTTCCAATGATATGGTTAAAATCGGCTATTTGGCCGACATGTCAGGCACCTATCGCGATCTAGCGGGCCCGAATGGCCTGATAGCCCTGGAAATGGCCGTGGCCGACTTTGGTGGCCAGGTGAACGGCAAAAAAATTGAAATCGTCAGCGCAGATGACCGCAACAGCCCGGATGTTGCTTCCAGCACGGCGCGTCGCTGGGTTGAAAATGATAACGTCGACATGATTGCCGGCCTGGTGGCATCGTCGGTCAGCATCGCGGTCAGCGATATTCTGGAAGAAAGTGGCAAACTGGGCATTGTGTCCGGATCTGCGGCCTCCAGCATTACTAACGAGCACTGCACGCCCAACCATATCCACTATGTGTATGACACCTACCCACTGGCCAACGGTACAGCCAGCGCCATCGTTAAAGAAGGTGGCAAAACCTGGTTTATCCTCACCGCCGATTACGCCTTTGGCCACGCTCTTGAGGCCGACGTAACAAAGGTAGTGGAAGCCAACGGTGGTGAAGTCATTGGTACTATTCGCCATCCTTTCCCGACTCCGGATTTCTCGTCATTTATTCTGCAGGCCCAAGGCTCTGGAGCGGATGTTGTGGCTTTGGCCAACGCCGGTGGAGACACAACCAACGCTATCACTACGGCCGGCGAGTTTGGGCTTACCCAGTCTGGCCAGACCTTAGCTGCTTTGCTGTTGTTCCTCACTGACGTACACGCGCTCGGCGCTGAAGTTGCCCAAGGGATTCAGCTGACAACTGGCTGGTATTGGGATATGAACGCCGACGCCCGTGCCTGGGCTGATCGCTTTATGGAAGAAACCGGAGTGCGCCCAACCATGGTTCACGCCGGTATCTACTCCAGCACCATTCAATATTTGAATGCGATAAAAGCCACGGGTTCAGACGAAGCTCAAGCAGTGCGCAAGCAAATGATGGACACGCCTATCAACGATATGTTCGCCACCAACGGCCGCATTCGTGAAGACGGCCGCATGGTCCACGATATGTACCTGGCGCAGGTGAAAACCCCAGCCGAGTCTACAAACGAATGGGACCTGTACAACATCGTGCGCACCATTCCGGCTGAAGAAGCATTCCGCCCACTGTCTGAAAGCCAGTGCCCACTGGTAACCAGCAAGTAAGCAGTTGAACCACGGGGCCCCCGGCATTCCCGGCGGGGAGCCCTCGGACTCAAGCAGAACGGGCACCAACCTCCGGTGCCCCCTGCATTGCTTTTGGAGTTAGCTACATGTCCATGATTCTGGGAGTCCCTGTTGCTGTGCTTTTCGGCCAGTTACTGCTTGGGCTGATTAACGGAGCCTTTTACGCGCTTTTAAGCCTGGGCCTCGCTGTTATATTTGGTCTTCTGAAAATTATCAACTTCGCCCACGGCGCTCTTTATATGCTCGGCGCCATGGCCACCGTTATTCTGTTCGATACCCTCGGTATCAGCTATTGGGCGGCGCTGTTTGTAGCGCCAATTCTGGTGGGCTGCGTGGGTGTTGCTATCGAGTATTTCCTGCTGCGTAAAATCGCAGGTCAGGATCATATTTACAGCCTGTTGCTGACCTTTGGTGTTGCGCTGATCATTCAGGGCGTGTTGACCAACATGTACGGCGTGTCTGGCTTGCGTTACTCGATGCCTGATGTGTTCAAGGGCGGCATGAATCTGGGCTTCATGTTTCTGCCTTATTATCGGGCCTGGGTTATCGTGATTGCGCTATTGGTGTGCTTCGGTACCTGGTTCATGATCGAAAAAACCAAGCTCGGTGCTTATCTGCGGGCCGGCACCGAAGATTCGCAACTGATGCAGGGCTTTGGCATAAACGTGCCCTTGCTGGTCAGCCTTACCTACGGCTTTGGGGTGATGCTGGCGGCCTTTGCTGGCGCACTAGCTGCACCCATTTACTCGGTCACGCCCGTTATGGGTTCGCATATTCTCATTGTGGTGTTTGCGGTAGTGGTCATTGGCGGCATGGGTTCTATTGCTGGTGCGATCATCACCGGAGTTCTGATGGGGGTGATAGAAGGGCTGACCAAAACCTTCTATCCGCCGGCTTCGTCGGCGGTGATTTTTCTGGTGATGGTGGTTGTGCTGTTTGTGCGTCCATCCGGCTTGTTTGGAAAGGAGGCGTAACCATGAGCGATTCCGTAAATCCGGCGGATATCCACAGAACCATGCTTGACCAGCAAAAGTCAGAACAGCGCAGGCGTTTGATATTGAACCTGGTGCTGCTGGCGCTGCTTATGGTGGCACCGATGGTGATGTACCCGGTGTTTTTGATGAAAATCCTGTGCTTTGCACTGTTTGCTGTTGCTTTTAACCTGCTGCTGGGCTTCACCGGTTTGCTGTCGTTTGGCCATGCAGCCTTCTTGGCCAGTGGTGCCTATACCACCGGCTATCTGTTAACCACTTTTTCGGGTTTGAGTACCGAACTTGGTATTATCGCCGGCACGCTGGTAGCAACCTTGCTGGGTCTGGGCTTCGCATTGGTGGCTATTCGTCGCCAGGGTATTTACTTTGCCATGATCACCCTGGCGCTGTCGCAGCTGGTTTTTTTCTTCTTTGTGCAATCGAGTTTCACCGGCGGCGAAGACGGCTTGCACGGCATTCCTCGGGGCCAGTTCCTGGGGCTGATCGATTTGAATGATAATCTCAACATGTACTATTTTGTGCTGGCGGTGTTTCTGGCCGGGTATCTTCTGGTGCAGCGGATTGTGGGCAGCCCTTATGGCCAGGTGCTCAAAGCTATTAAACAGAATGAGCCACGGGCGATTTCCCTGGGCTACAACGTCAACCGGTACAAGATCATCGCTTTTGTGATTTCTGCAGGCCTGGCCGGTCTGGCAGGGTCCATGAAAACCGTGGTATTCCAGCTGGCCTCTCTCAATGACGCCCATTGGCACATGTCCGGCGAGGTTATTCTGATGACGTTGCTGGGCGGTACCGGAACCTTGTTGGGCCCGGTGGTAGGCGCAGCCTTTGTGGTTAACCTGGAATATCAGCTGTCGCAAGGCCCGCTGGGTGACTGGGTAGATGCCATTCTTGGCGTTATCTTTGTACTAACCGTACTGATGTTCCAGAGCGGGATTGTTGGCCAGGTGCAGAAGTTCATGAAGAAAAATATCGGTTAAGCACGATATAAGGTTGGGGACAGACTTCAAGTCTGTCCCCAAAATCTGTCCCCGGTTTTGGCATTAAGAGAGGTGGCCGCCGCGCCGCCTTTTTTCGTTGCGGCGCATAATGTACCAGGCTACAAACGCCACCAGTGAAACTGCCAAAATGATCAGCGTGGCCAGTGCGTTGATCTTCGGTGACACACCCATGCGCACCGACGAGAACACCACCATGGGTAGGGTGGTGGCGCCTGGGCCGGACACAAAGCCGGCAATCACCAGATCGTCCAGCGACAGGGTAAATGCCAGCAACCAGCCAGACACCAGCGCCGGGGTAATCACCGGCAGGGTGACCACAAAAAACGTTTTTAGTGGGGTGCAGCCCAGGTCCATGGCGGCTTCTTCAATTGAGCGATCCACTTCCTGTAAACGGGCACTGACCACCACCGCAACATAGGCACTGCAAAACGTGGTGTGGGCAATCCAGATGGTTATCATGCCGCGGGCGGCAGGCCAGCCGGTCAATTCTGCCAGTTGTACAAACAGCAGCAACAGGGACAGACCGGTGATCACTTCCGGCATTACCAGCGGCGCGCTGATCATCATCGATAGCAGAGTACGCCCGCGCATGCGTTTGAAACGGGTCACCACAAACGCGCACAGGGTGCCCAGGCACACCGCCATGCTGGCGGCGTAAAAGGCGATTCTCAAGCTCATTCACACCGCAGACAGTATCTGTTGGTCTTCGAACAGCGCGCCATACGGCCCTGCATCAAGTATAGGTTGTCCATAGCGGCTTCGGTCGGGTAAATGGAAGTGTCGTTCAGGATACCCGCATCCACAAATTGGTTCGCCGCCAGGTTGGGGTTTGCGTACCACACATAGTTAGGCACCTCGGCGATGATCTCCGGGCGCATCAGGAAGTTCATTAGCGTGTGGGCGTTGTCCACATTGGGCGCGCCGACCGGTATGGTCATCATTTCAAACCACAGTGTGGCGCCTTCTTTCGGGATGGTGTAGCGAATCACGTTGCCGTTTTTGGCTTCTTGGGCACGGGCAGCGGCTTACAAAATGTCGCCGGAATCCAGCATGGCAATACCACAGCCACCCGCTGCAAGCTTCGTGGTCACCTCTGGATCAAACACCAGCGCCCACGAATCGACCGGTGCGCTGTCGCCGAGAATTTCCTGAATACGGCCTTCGTTGTAGCCATAGCCGTTGGGACCTCAAAGGTACGGCAGCGAGAACTGGCTACCTTTGTCGACCACTTCCAGCTGGGCCATCAGTTTCGGATTCAGGTTGGTCATGTTCGGCAGTTTGTTGTGGTCCAATGCCACAAAGGCTTTGGCTGAAATCTGCCTGGCCACGTAGTGGTTGGAAGGCACCACCAAATCGTAGCCGGAACGGCCCGACAAGAGTGCGGCTTCCAGCACTTCGTTGCTGTCGTACACCGCATAAATGACTTTAATGCCTGTTTCTTTGGTGAACTTGGCCAAGGTATCTTCGGCGATATAGTCCGACCAGTTATACACACGCACTTCTTCCGCAGCCAGAGCAGAGAAGATGCAAAAAGACAACGCAACAGCGGCGGCCAGCGCCTGTGGCTTACACAACTTGAACAGACTGGAGTCCCTCACTTAAAAGGGATGGATTCAAAACGTGCAGGACACACGCGGTGTTGTACAAGTCAGCTGAGGGACGTCCGCACTGCGACGCCTTTGAGGCTTGTCCTTGCTACGGTGGTGGGAAACCTACCGTATTTATTCATTTTCAACACGAGGACGCACTGAGCGCTACAAAAATTTCAGCTGCGGGCTGAAGGTTTGTACGGGTGGGTGTATTTCTCGTCCTGGCGACTGAGGATGATCATATGTTCGTAGCCTTCCCGGGGCATTTTGGTGAGCCGTATACGCGGGCATCAAGGTACAGTTCCGGTGTGAAGGTGCTCCGCCCCCGACATACACCAAAAAATCATCTATTCGACACCCTACATCTTGTAGGCCTGAGCCTACAGTTAGATCAGCTCCCCTCCCGATAGCGGTCCCGCCCGGGATGGCCCATTCTTATTCGACACGAAATGAAAGAGACAAGTGAGTCGGTGGCGGGCTAACGGCTGCAATTTCCTGCGGCTCCGTCAAAGCAGAGTCTTCGACTTAAATCTTTCAGTCATCACTCGGTTCAGGGGACAGAATAATGACCGAACGGGAACACCCGTTAATGATGCCATTAGTCGGCGGCGTTCTGGCGTTGCTATGCGGCGTCTTTGCGTCTTTCATTGCGCCAGTGTGGGTGTCCATTTCGGTGGCCGCGATGCTGCCAACGGCCCTCTGGATAATCACGGGTTTCAAAAGAGTCCGGATTCTGGAACCAGCAAACAGCATCAGTGGTGAACCTGCCTCCCCGGTAAACCATCTGGCTGAAGTGGGCCGCCTGCAGGGGGCCGAATATGATATTCACCAGGAACAGCTGACCAGCCTCAGGGATGTGGTGGCCGATGGCGCGCAGCTGTTGCGCGGAGCGTTTTCCGAAATCCACGAATGCCTGCATATTCAGAAAAACGCACTTCATGAGCTTCTGGCTGAAGATGGCCAGAGTGTCAGCTTTGAGTCCTTTGCTGAGACCACCTCTCGCACACTGGACTTTCTGATTAGTAACACCGTCAAGATCAGCGCGGACTTGATGAGCCTCGTTGAAAGATCTGAACAGGTCTGCCAGCAAATGCCCCAGATTATGAAGGCCCTTCAGGAAATGGACCAGTTGGCGAATCAGACCAATCTCCTGGCACTGAATGCGGCCATTGAGGCGGCCAGAGCCGGTGAGCATGGTCGAGGATTTGCAGTGGTGGCAGATGAGGTCAGGTCGCTGTCAAAACGGTCGAGTGAGTTCAGCAGTGATATCCGCAAAAAGCTGGAAAGTATCCGCAATTCGGTTGTCGAGCTTAGCGGCCACATCGGTGACGTTGCGGAGCAGGACCTGGACAAACTGAATGCTTCAAAAGCCGATGCCGAGCGATCCATCTCAGAACTCCGGGCTCTCGCTGAGAGAGATCAGCGCCTGACGCACACCATTTACGAAACGTCAGAGCAGCTAGCCGACGCGTCTTCAAGAGCAACCCGTGGACTGCAATTCGAAGATCTTAACAGTCAGACCATTGATTACTTGCTTCAGCGCCTGGACCTGTTGGCCGGGTTTTCTGCTTCGTTTCAACAGCCACCTGAGCAATTCACGGAGAGTCTTGAATTGGTTCGCCAGAAGTTGGCTGAATTCCGGCACAGCCCGGTCAGTCAGCAGTCGATGAGTAGCGGTGAAGTCGAACTGTTCTGATCGGCCTAAATGACACAAGGAGAATGAATGCCATGGGTAAACACGTTTTGATTGTCGACGACTCTGCTTCGATTCGCCAGATGGTTGAACACACTTTAAAGACCGGGGGCTATCAGGTAACCACGGCCAATGATGGTCAGGATGCCTTGTCCCTTTGCCAGAAAGCGCGCTTTGATTGCGTGTTTACGGATCAGAACATGCCAAGAATGGACGGAATCACTCTGATTCGAAGCCTTAGAGGGCTCGCCAGTTACGCTCGTACGCCTATCCTGGTGCTCACCACAGAGGCTGGTGATGACATGAAGGTCAAGGGTCGCGCTGCAGGTGCAACCGGTTGGCTGGTCAAGCCATTTGACCCTACCAAGCTGCTGGAAGTCGCTGCCAAAGTGATGCCCTAGAAGCGAAGGAAATCGACTATGAGCATTGATCTTGAACAGTTTCACGGTGTGTTCTTTGAGGAAAGTGCGGAGCACATCGACACGATGGAACAGCTCCTGATGACGCTGGATCTTGAAGAACCGGACCCGGAGCAGATCAACAGTATTTTCCGGGCTGCGCACAGCATCAAAGGCGGGAGTGGAACGTTTGGATTCAAGGCACTGACCGAAGTCACCCACGTCATGGAAAATCTGCTGGATCAGATCAGGCGGAATGAGCGTGTGCTGACGCGCCCTCTGGTTGATCTGTTACTTGAGGTACTCGACACACTCAGGGAACTGGTCGCCTCCTATCGGGCTGGCGATGACGTTGATGATGCCGCGGTAGCAGACTCCATCCGTTCATTGGAGGCAGTACTTGCGGAACCGGCAACCAACGCTCCTTTCGCGGGTACCATCGCTGCGGCAACAACCGAGGAGGACGATGCCGCCTTTGGCTTCTTCGAGCCCCTGCCTGCCGACCCGGAAAATGAAACAGAAATTGAGGATAGCGCGAGCGCAGCCTACGGATTTTTTGGTGAGCTGCCAGGCAGCATTCAGGCTGACAACAATGCCGGTGCGGTGGCTGCAATCAAGAGTCTCTCGGTAAAACCAGCAAAATCTCAGGCAGCTGCCGAAGCCAGCACCATCCGGGTAGACACTGACAAAGTGGACGCACTGATCAACTTGGTGGGTGAGCTGGTGATTACGCAGTCGATGCTCAAAGTCCTGGGTAGCGACCTCCACAATGTCGACGAACTAAAAATGAGTACGGTACTGAGTGAACTGGAACGCAATACCCGGGAAATCCAGGATTCTGTCATGTCCATTCGCATGATTCCGGTGTCGCTGGTGTTCAATCGTTTCCCTCGAGTTGTCCGCGATCTCGCTGGCAAGATGGGCAAGGACGTTAACCTTGTTCTGGCAGGAACCCAGACAGAACTGGACAAGGGTCTGATTGAAAAACTCGTTGATCCGCTGACTCATCTGGTGCGCAACAGTATTGACCATGGCATCGAGATGCCCGAAGTCCGCAAGGCCAATGGCAAGCCACCCCGCGGTGAAATCAAAATAAGTGCCTCTCAGCAAGGTGGTAATATCCTGATCTCCATCAGTGACGACGGGGCTGGGCTGAGCCGGAAAAATATTGTTTCCAAGGCCCGGCAAAACGGACTCGTGGTCCATGATGATGCCCCGGACAGCGAAGTCTGGGATTTGATTTTCCAGCCCGGATTTTCTACCGCCGAGGTGGTGACCGACGTGTCCGGACGTGGCGTCGGCATGGATGTTGTGCGTCGCAACATTCAACAGTTGGGCGGACGAGTCGAGATTCACAGCATACTCTCTGTCGGTTCGACCTTTACTATCCGATTGCCTCTTACGCTCGCCATCGTCGATGGCATGGGCGTTGCGGTCGGTGGTCAAACCTTCATCATTCCGCTGGTGAGCATCATCGAATCGATGCAGCCACCACGCAAGAATATCAAGCAACTGGCAGGCTCCTCGCTCTTGCACGTTCGCGAGGAGTTCTGGCCATTGCTGCCGCTTCATCAGGTTATGAATATCACCCCCAAGTATCAAAAACCGGAAGAAGGCATTGTGGTACTGATCGAAACCAGCAAGAAACGGTATGGCCTGATTGTTGATGAACTGGTTGGTCAACAGCAGGTGGTCATTAAAAGCCTGGAACAGCATTACCGGCGTGTGCCCGGCACGGCCGGTGCCACGATTATGGGTGATGGCAGTGTTGCAATGATTCTGGATGTAGAGTCGCTCGCCGATATTGTTCCTGTTCCTGAAGGGGAACCAGCATGAGTAATAAAAAAGACGTCAGTAACAGCAAGGGAGAAAAGGTGACCCGCACGGATGTGCAGGAATACCTGACCTTTTCTCTGGGAGATGAAGACTATGCGCTCGACATCATGTCGGTCAAGGAAATACGCGGCTATGAGGCGGTGACCCGGATTGCGAACGCGCCGCCTTTCATCAAGGGTGTTATCAATCTGCGTGGCGACATAGTACCCATTGTTGATCTTCGAATTAAATTTCAGGTCGGCGAAGCCCGGTACGACGAATTCACCATCGTTATCGTGATTCAGATTCATGAACGGATGGTGGGTATTGTTGTGGACGGCGTATCCGATGTTATCTCACTTGCGCAGGAAGAACGCAGGCCACCGCCCGAATTTGGTGTCAGTTTCGACAGCCGTTTTCTGGTTGGGCTCGCGAAACTGCAGGAGCGAATGGTAATCCTGGTCAATATCGAGGCTCTGGTCACCAGTGATGAACTTGGTCTTATAGATAGCAAAGAGGAGTTTGAACATGGCGCAGCCTGAAGCATCAACCATAACGGGTAATCTTCCGGTTGCCCAGCCCTCCCATTGCCAGAACTCAGAGAGTCTCTGGTCGATTTTTCTGATGGTCGCCTCGACCTTTTACTGGAGCATGTAGACATGCGTCAATCACGAGTTGTTTATCTGGCGGCCATCGTGCCTTTTATTTTTGCAGCACTGCTTGGCGCTGTCGGAATGGCAGGTGCCGAGTCAGTCAGCCTGACCCGCACACTAATGCTATTGGTTCTGGTGACCGCTGTTGCTGGAACGCTGGTATCGGTCATTTCTATCAAGAGTCTGCTGCAGCTTCTCGGCGCAGACCCCAGTCAACTGATGGCCACTGCCTCTGAACTTGATCAGGGCACAACTGATCGCGAGCGAACCGTCGGTGGTACCATCATGAGTCGTTTGCTGGCACTGCGGACTTTCCTTACAGAGTCCAATGCCAATGCGGATTTTACCGCCCGGATTCGGCAAGCCGTCGACGGGGCTGATACCAACATCATGATTGCCGATGCCGAGCGAAACGTTGTTTATATGAATCATTCCGTGGTTCAGATGTTGCGCAATGCGGAAGGTGAAATTCGTAAAGACCTGCCGAACTTCTCCGTCGACACCGTGCTAAACGGCAGCATTGACCGGTTCCACAAAGACCCCAGCCATCAGATGACCATGTTGAATCAGTTGCGGAGTACGCACCGGACAGTGATAAAGTTGGGAGCTAGTTCTTTCGGCCTGATTGCCAGCCCGATTCTTTCGCCGACCGGGGAGCGTTTGGGCACCGTCGTTGAGTGGAAAGACCTGACGGCGGAAAAACGTCTGGAAGAGCTTGCGGTATCCAATACCAGAATCCGTGCCGCCATCGACAGCGCGGAAACCAACATCATGATCGCTGACACCGGACGCCGTGTGGTCTACATGAATGAGTCAGTCACAGCCATGCTGCGCTCTGCACAAAAACAGATTCGGCGTGATCTTCCTAACTTTGATGTCGATACAGTGCTGAACGGAAATATTGACCGCTTCCATAAAGATCCTTCGCACCAGATGAAGGTGCTGGATCAGCTCAAGGGCACCCACCGGACCCAGATCAAGCTGGGCGACAACACCTTTAGCCTGATTGCCAGTCCCATTTTCGGCACTGACGGAGAGCGCCTGGGCACGGTTGTCGAGTGGAAAGACCGCACCCTGGAGCTGAAGGCAGAGGAAGAAGCTGTGTTCAATACGCGCATCCGCCAGGCCATCGACAACAGCAGCAACAACATCATGATTGCCGATGCTGAACGCAACGTCGTCTATATGAACAAGGCAGTCGAGGGGATGCTCAGGAGTTCCGAAAAGCAAATCCGCAAAGACCTGCCGCAATTTGAAGTGGATAAGGTCCTCAATGGCAGTATTGACCGGTTCCACAAAGACCCAAGCCATCAGATGAACATGCTCAGTCGCTTACAGGGAACTCATAGTGCAGAGATCGTGCTTGGTGATGACACCTTCAGGCTGATTGCCAATCCGATTTTTGCAGACGACAAGTCTCGCCTGGGTACCGTCGTCGAGTGGCTCAACCGCACCGATGAGCTGAAAACCGCCAATGATGTGAATGAGCTGGTGCGCTATGCTTCGGCTGGCGATTTCAGTACCCGCATTGGCATCGAAGGCAAGGAAGGCTTCTTCCTGGAACTGGCAGATGGCCTCAATAAACTGATGGAAACCTCGGATCGCGGCCTGCAGGACATAGCGCGGGTTCTTGGCGCCATCGCCGAGGGCGATCTGACTGAGCGGGTTACCGAGGATTACCAGGGTACCTTCCTCGAGCTCAAAGAGTACTGCAACAAGACAACCGAGAGTCTAACCACCATGATCGGTGAGATCCGTCAGGCGTCAGATACTATCTTCACCGCATCAGCGGAGATTGCCGGCGGTAACGCTGATCTGTCGACCCGCACCGAGCAGCAGGCCTCCAACCTGGAAGAAACCGCCTCCAGCATGGAGGAGTTGACCTCGACTGTCAGAACCAACACCGACAACGCCAAGCAAGCCAATGTACTGGCCGAGCAGGCATCCAGCGTGGCAACCAGTGGTGGCGTACTCATCAACCAGGTGGTGGTCACCATGGAAGCCATCAACGAGTCGGCACGGAAAATCAGCGACATCATCGGAGTGATTGATGGCATTGCGTTCCAGACCAATATCCTGGCTCTGAACGCGGCTGTCGAGGCGGCCAGAGCCGGCGAGCAAGGTCGTGGTTTTGCGGTTGTGGCGTCCGAAGTACGGACCCTGGCCCAGCGTTCTGCCGATGCGGCGAAAGACATCAAACAACTGATCTCCGATTCGGTCACCAAGATCGAGGGCGGCAATCAACTGGTGAATAAATCTGGCGAGACTATGAGCGAAATCGTCACGGCGATCAAACGGGTCAATGACATCATGTCGGAAATTGCGGCGGCCTCGGTGGAGCAGTCCAGCGGGATTGAAGAGGTCAATACCGCGGTTAACCAAATGGATGAGATGACTCAGCAGAATGCGGCGCTGGTGGAAGAGGCTGCCGCGGCGGCTGAAAGCCTGCAATCACAGGCCGAACAATTGCAAAAAAACCTCAGCGTATTCCGGCTGGACGATCAGGATACTGGCAAAGTCCAGTCATCGAAGGTCGAGAGAAGACCCGCCGCGAAGCTGGCACGGCCAGGCACTGAATCGAAAGGCGCCACCAAGCCCGCCAGCGGAGCAGGAAAATCGACTGCAGCCAAGCACGCTGCTGTTGAACCCAAGCGTAAGCCAAAAGTATCCCCCAAGGATGCCGAGAGTGATTGGGAATCGTTCTGAGTCGCCACTGAGTAGCTGGTCATTATGGTCGATCAACTGGAACAGGATGCCCGGCGGGAATTTGAGTATCGCCGGGTAGATTTCGAAGCCATTCGCCAGCGCCTCTACCTGAGCGCCGGCATCAACCTTTCGGGCAGTAAACAGCAACTGGTTTACAGCCGTATCGCCCGCCGTCTTCGTGCGGTGGGCGTACGGTCTTTTTCAGCCTACCTGGACTACTTGCAGTCCCATGACGAAGAGCAAGAAGAGTTTATCAATGCACTAACGACCAACCTAACGTCATTTTTCAGGGAGTCACACCACTTTGAGATACTGGCGGATTTTCTACGCAAGAATGCTCGTCCGGGCCGGATTTTCAGGCTCTGGTGCGCTGCCGCCAGTACCGGGGAAGAACCCTATTCAATGGCCATAGCGGCCCTGGAGGCTTTGGGTGACAACCCGCCGGTAAAAATCCTGGCGACGGACATCGACAGCAGGGTATTAGCGACGGCCTCAGCCGCGATTTACGACCTGGATCGGGTCGCCGCCATCAGCCCCGATCGATTGAAAGCCTTCTTTCTTCGGGGCACCGGGCCGGAACAGGGCCGGGTCAAAATCCGGGAGGAAGTGCGACAGCTGGTCGAGTTCCGGCCGCTGAATCTGCTGGCACCGGGATGGAAGCTGAACCCGCCTTACGACCTTATTTTCTGTCGTAATGTGATGATCTACTTTGACAAGCCGACCCAGAAACAGGTCCTTGAACGCATGGTGCCGCTGCTGACAGCGGATGGACTGTATGTCGCGGGCCATTCCGAGAGCTTCACCCATGCCACCGACATGGTCCGGCTGGTGGGCAAGACCACTTATCGCATCGCGGAGGGTCGGGCACGGTGACTCTCTCAAGCCTGCACTGGGCCAGCAATCATTACCGTGACCATCACTTTGATTGTATCGCCACCAAGATTTTACCGGGCGAATACTACGCCACCGCCGGCAGCGGCGTTGTGGTGACGGTACTCGGGTCCTGTGTCGCTGCCTGTATCCGTGACCCTGTCGCCAGTATCGGGGGTATGAACCATTTCCTGCTGCCGGACGATGGTACTTCAGAGCTGGGCACTTCGGCCCGCTACGGGGCATTTGCGATGGAGCTGCTGATCAATGAGCTGCTGTCGATGGGCGCCAGCCGGGCGCGGTTGCAGGCCAAGGTGTTCGGTGGTGGCAATGTTATTGCCGGCATGGTCAAGAACGATGTGGGGCGGCGTAACGCCGAGTTTGTTCAGCAGTACCTGGCCCGGGAGGGCATCCCCATTCTGGCCAGTGACCTGATGGGTTCGCTGCCGCGCAAAGTGTATCTTTTTCCGGACACCGGGCAGGTGCTGGTCAAGAAGCTGCAGGAAGTTAAAAACGACACCATTGTCCTGAGAGAACGTTTACTCAGGGAAGAAGTTGCAAAAGAGCCCGCTTTTGGCGGCGTGGAACTGTTTTCGAATTGATTTGGGAGCAACCGGTATGACGATTTCCGTGCTAGTGGTGGACGATTCCGCCCTGATCCGGCAGCTACTGGGAGAGATGATAAAAACCGCGCCGGGGTTTCGTCTGGTTGGCACCGCGAATGATGCCTATCAGGCCAGAGATCTTGTGAATCAGCATGCGCCGGATGTGATTACGCTTGACATCGAAATGCCGAAAATGGACGGACTGTCGTTTCTGCAGCTGTTGATGAAGGCCCGCCCGACGCCGGTGGTGATGGTGTCTACCCTGACTGAACGGGGTGCCGATGCCACCCTTCAGGCCCTGGAACTGGGAGCAGTAGATTTTCTGGCCAAGCCCAAGGTCGACATTGTGGCAGGCATCGAAGCTTATAAAAGCGAGCTGCTGGATAAGCTCAGAGCGGCCGCGGAAGCCGGGCCGGCAATGCGTCGAAGCGGGGCCAAGCGTCCCCAGGCTCGTGCCGTGACAACCGGGCTTTCGGTCAAGGGCACCGAGCACCTGCTGGCCATTGGTGCGTCTACCGGCGGCACTGAAGCCATAAGAGCCTTGCTGGAGGCGTTGCCGCTGAGTATGCCGGGTATTGTGATAACCCAGCATATGCCGCCGGGTTTTACCCGCTCCTTTGCCGAGCGTCTGGATCGGCTGTGCCGGCTTCGTGTCAGTGAAGCGAAGGATCGTGAGCGTATTCTGCCGGGCTATGTTTACATCGCCCCGGGTGGGCAGCACCTGCTGGTGGAAAGGTCCGGCGCCGATCTTATTTGCCGGTTGTCCGATGGCGAACCCGTCAGCCGGCACAAGCCATCGGTGGATGTGCTGTTTGGCAGCGTTGCGTCGGTTTGCGGCTCCTCTGCTACCGGCGTGATTCTTACCGGGATGGGAAAAGACGGAGCAGACGGTCTGGTGGGGATGCATGACAGGGGCGCCAGGACCTTCGCCCAGGATGAGAAAAGTTGCGTGGTATTCGGTATGCCCCGTGTCGCGATTGAGGCCGGGGCGGTTGATACGGTGGCGTCATTGGATGACCTGCCCGAACTGATAGTAGATCACCTGAAGTCTGTGTGTCGCGGTAACCGCATTTAATCAAGGTCTTTTTGAGATAGAGGGACAGACATGCCCAATGTAAGAGCCATATACACCAGCAAAATGTCATACCATGTTGGCCCGATGCAAATTCAGAACATTCTCGACGTGGCCAGGCTGAATAATCGACACAACGACCTGACGGGCCTTCTCTGTTTTGGGGCACGGCAGTTTCTGCAGTGTCTTGAAGGCCCTCGCGAGGCTGTCAATTATGTCTATGCAAGTATCATCAGGGATTCGCGCCATTCATCCATCGTGCTCTTGAGTTATATGGAGGTAGAGAATCGGGAATTCAGCGACTGGAAAATGGGGTATGTCCCGGAATCGTCGATGACCAGTCAGGTACTCAGCGGCACCATGGGTGATGGATTTTTTGCCCCTCTTAAATTGAACAGCCATTCGGCGTTGGGTTTTCTGCAGGACGTTAAAAAATGCCTCCCCGTCTTATAGCCGTTAATTCAGGGCAAAAACCTGATGACGAGTTGTTTAATTACATCAATGGCATTCTGAACCCTGCGGCCTTTCCGATGGTGGCTGCCAGGGAGCAGAGCAGCATTGCACCGCAGCAGTCATTAACGCTGGTCTGGAAAACCATTGATTGCCCTGAGCGCGCACTGGTTACCGCTTTATTTCTGCTCGGATTGACCCGTCACCTGGGGGAGGGGCGACTGAAAAATGCCATTCTCAAGGTTTGTGACAATGCCTTGAAGATGATTTTAAGTGCATAAGCACCGTGCCGAATCCGGCATGATCGTCGCTCATGCTTGTTTGAGGCAACCGTGATGCTTCCCGAAAACCAGTTGAGTGCCAGGCTTGCTAACCCATACCTGTTGACGCTGCTTCTCACAGTACTGGTAGTTGCTGGAAACTTTTTCTCGATCAGCCTCTTTTTTGGAGTGGACCTGATTTTCGGGTCTATCTTTGTACTCACAGCCGTTTCTCTGCTTGGTCGCTTTCCTGTTTTTATAGTCGCTCTGGCGGGTGGGCTTTACACCTGGATGCTTTGGGGCCATCCCTATGCGTTAATTGTTTTCCTGATGGAAGCTGCCGCGGTTTATTGGCTCCACCGCTATCGCAATCATTCTCTGTGTGCGGCGGACGCGATCTTCTGGCTCTGTACCGGCATCCCCCTGATCATCTTTTTTTACGCGTTCAGCCTGGATCTGCCCGTGGCCGAGGCTGTGTTTATTGCGTTCAAACAGGCTATCAACGGAGTGTTCAACGCAGTGATGGCCGGGTTTCTGATTCTTCTCACAAACATGGTTGCGCAGAGGGTATCACTGGCTTATCTGCAAGTTGATCAGGTCAGGGCTATTCTTTTCAATTCAATATTTGCGATCGCCTTCACCGCGGGAACCTTGCCCATCGTTCAGTACGGGCAGTTCGAGGAGCTCAGCCACAAAAACCTGCTTGAATCTGAGCTGTCAGCGGAAGTTGAGCAAATGGCATTTTTTCTCGGAACCCAGGGGGGCTTTGATCGTGAAGCATGGCGAGGGTTTATAGAGCGCTGGAACCCCAGGGCAGATTTGAGTTTTGCCGTGCTGGACAGTGAGGGCAGCGCCCTGACGCGCGTGGGCGATCCCTGGATCAGGCCCGATGACGATAGAATTAGCCCCACCGACGTTGAGGGACTGGCACTGCTGGGGCCAGAGCAGGATCTTCCCAGGCTGAAACGTTGGCAACAGTCGCGGTATCAGATCGTGCGAAGCGTTGACGTTTCGCCAGTAGTCAGCGTCATCGGTCAATTGCCTGCCGCTGCACTTATGGCAAGAATGAGAAGTGACAGTGTTCGTTTCCTCGGCCTGCTGGGCGGTCTGCTGGTGTTGGGTATGCTGGTCTCACGTTTTCTGAGCACCATACTCACCATGCCCATCAGGCGTTTGTCCACTGCGCTGAACATCTCCACTAACGGGATCCTGATCACCGATGTTGACGGCAGGGTAAAATGGCTGAATGCCGGTTTTACGCGGGTAACGGGTTTTAGCCTCGTCGAAATGGATGGCGTGAAGCCCGGTGACATTCTTCAGGGAGCGGATACCGACCCTGAAACCGTCGACCGTATTCGCCATGCCCTTGGGCAAAGGGTGCCGTTCGAGGAGGAAATTCTTAACTATCACAAGAGTGGAAGAGCCTACTGGGTTCGAATTAATTGCGAGCCACTTTATCGGGAAGATGGCGTCTTCAACGGTTTTCTGGCGGTGGAATCCGATGTAACGGAGCACAGAAAAACCGCTGCTCTGGAGCGGTTCGGCAGTGAAGCGCTTGAACAGATCGTAGAAAACGCGCCTCTAGAAGACATCTATCTCACTGTTATCCGCAACGTTGAATTCCTGATTCCTGATCTCCGATGTGTCGTGGAACTGGTATCCACCCTACCAGACCAAACAACGGCTTTGCCGTTTGTCGATTTCCTGGATGTAGACGCCGGAGGAATAAAGGAGCGGGACTTCTGTCGGTATAACTCAATACCGATCATTGATTCCAACAAAGTTCAGCTGGGTATGCTGAAGGTTTTTTATGCCCATCAGAATCGCCGGCCTCCCACGGATCTGTACGTGATTGAGAAGGCTACGCAGATCATCGCAGTGGCATTGGAGCGTAGTCTGAATGAACGGAAACTGAAAGAATCTGCAAGCGTATTCCGTTGGGCCAGAGAGGGCATCTTTACGACAGATGCTGATTTCATGATCCTGAACGTAAATAATGCGTTTACATTCATGACGGGATACGAGCGGGAGGAGGTCGCAGGATCCAGGCCAGATCTGCTTTATGTCGATGGCTCGGATCGCAATTTATTTTCGGCAATCGAAGCTGTATTGCGGGATTCAGGGCAGTGGCAAGGCGAGATCTGGATCAACAGCAAAGTCGGCGCCGGCGTGCCTGTTCTCCAGAGCGTCAGTGTGATCCGTGGTAAACATGGAGAAATCCAGCGCTATTCATTTGTCCTTAGTGACATCACAGAGCTGAAAAGTACCAGAATCAGCTGGAGAAAATGGCGAAATACGATTCGCTCACAGGCTTGCCGAATCGTGTATTGCTGGGCGATAGGCTCGAGCAGGCAATGAAGGTTGCCGATCGAACTCAGCACACGATGGCGGTGCTGTTTATCGATCTCGACGGTTTCAAGGCAATCAACGACGGCCATGGGCATGCGGCGGGTGACCTTCTTCTGAAGCAGGTAACCAGTAAAATATCTCATGAGCTCAGGGCTGGTGATACCCTTGCGCGATTTGGCGGGGATGAATTTGTCGTTGTGTTGCCGGAGCTTAGCGACGCCGATGCGTGTCAGGGCATTGCTGAACGAATCCTGGCTGCCATAGCCGGGATTCAGGTGCTGATGGGTTACAGAGTCAGTATTACCGCCAGTATCGGGATCGTACTCCATCCGCAGTCGGATATTGAGGACGCGGACCAGCTTTTCCGCCAGGCCGATCAGGCCATGTATGCAGCAAAGCAGAAAGGCAAGAACCAGATCCAGTTTTTTGATATCGATAATGAAAAGGCCACGCGCGATAAACATGAGCACCTGGCCGAGATCAGCCGGGGGTTAGGAGCAGGGGAGTTTGTGCTTTTCTATCAACCCAAAATCAACCTCAGAACTCGGGAAATCATTGGTGTCGAGGCCCTGATCCGTTGGCAGCACCCGCAGCATGGGCTGCTCGCACCGAGTCAGTTTCTGCCCTTTATCGACAGGCATCCGCTGAGCGTGACGGTGGGAGAATGGGTTCTTGAAACGGCGTTCACCCAGTTGCAGGAATGGCGACAGATCGGTCTTGATGTTCCCATCAGTGTGAATATCGACCCGTTTCATCTGGTTCAGCCAGATTTTGAGATACGTCTGGCAGAGATACTTCAGCGTTACCCCTGGTATCGGGAAGGCGATATCGAGCTGGAGATTATGGAAACGGGATCCCTCGAAAAGCTGGAGGAAGTTGCAGAAACTATTCATGCCTGCCGCCGGCTCGGGTTTTCATTCTCGCTCGATGATTTTGGTACCGGTTACTCGTCGCTGGCCTATCTGAGAGGCCTTCCGGTTAACCGGCTGAAAATTGACATGACTTTTGTGCGAGACATGCTTTCCGACCGCAGTGATTTTGCCATTGTTGAAGGGGTGTTGTGGCTTGCCAGATCCTTCGATCTTTGCGTGATTGCAGAAGGTGTTGAAACCGCTGAGCACATTGATGCGCTTGTGGAAATGGGGTGTCAATTCGGCCAGGGCTATGGTATCGCCCGGCCTATGGAAAATACGGCTATGCCCGGTTGGGTTCTGCAGTGGGGCAGTCCTACGGTAAAGCTGGAAGCGAGCGGGAGAGAAGCGATCGACTGACGCTGTCCGTCATATTTTCTTTCCAGTCATTCTTAATGGGCTACACTTGAATCCGGTGGGATGTCATTTTAATAATGCAGCACCCCGGAAACGGGGCCCCTTATCACTGATAGGTGGGCCACTCATAGTGCGCGCCAGTTAAGGGTGATTTGGGGCCGTGGTAAAAGAAGAAGTGCTCATTGTCGACGACTCAAGGTCGTCTCTGACTTGGCTTTCGCAATTGGTGTCCAGCGCCGGTTACGGTGTTATTTGCGTCCGGGATGGCCGAGAAGCACTCGCACTTCTCGAAACCGTGCAGCCGGATCTGATTCTTCTTGATGTCGATATGCCGGGGATGAGTGGCCTGGAACTATGTTCGGCGATCAAACAGCAGAAGAGGTTTGAGCATGTACCCGTGCTCTTTCAGTCGGTGCTGACCGATTCAAATATCAGAATTGAAGGCCTCAAAGCCGGAGCGGCGGATTTTCTGAGTAAGCCTTATCAGCCCGATGAGATTCTGCTCAGGGTAAAGATCCACCTGAAACTTCATGCTTTGCAGACAAAACTGGAGGTAGCAGTTGAACGCCGGACTCAGCAGCTCTCCATGGAAATTATTCAGCGACAGCAGGTTGAGAAAAATCTGATCGAGTCAACGCAGAGGTTGCAGTCTTTGACGGCGCATCTGCAGGAAATTCGCGAAGAGGAGCGGAAAAGGATTGCCAGAGAGATCCATGACGAATTGGGGCAGTCGTTGAGCCTGGCTCAGATCGAGCTCGATCGCTTATCCGGAATTGTTGGGCAGGAGCGCGAAGAGGTTGTTCAGCTTTTCAACAGGTTAAAATCATGCCTGGCAAGCTCTGCTGATACTGCCCGCTCTATTTCAGAAAATCTGCGTCCTGGCATGCTGGATTTACTGGGGCTGAAACCGGCTCTTGAGCATCACATCAAAACGTTTGAACAGGCAACGGGGCTGCCCTGCCAAATTAAAATCGAGCTCAATGATGACCTGGAGCTGGAAGATCGCCACGCCACCGCCGTTTTTCGTATTGTTCAGGAATCGCTCACCAATATTGCAAAGCACGCGCAGGCGTCCAGAGTCGGTGTCAGTGTGTTGGGCAATGAGGAGGGGCTGATGGTGTCTGTTCAGGATAACGGAGTAGGGATAGAGGCAAGGTCCAGCCACGGGAGGAACGCCTTTGGACTGCAGGGCATGGCCGAGCGGGTGGAGATGCTTGATGGACAATTGACAACCGAGAGCCTTCCCGGCAAGGGCACCCGAGTTGAGGCATTCTTTCCCCTGGGAGGAAAAATCCACGATGATTAAATTGATAATGGCCGATGACCACCCATTGATTCGGGCAGGTATGAAATACCTGCTGGATGCAGAACCTGATATGGAACTCAGTGCCGAAGTCAATAACGGTACGGAGCTGGTTCAGCTGCTTCGGGAAAGCGCTTTTGATGTTGTGCTGATGGACATGATGATGCCGGGCAGAAGCGGGCTCGAGCTTCTGAAGCAGCTCAGACATGAATTTCCTCAGATACCCGTGATCGTGCTCAGCACCCATAAAGAAGAAATGTTTGCGGTTCGCTCCATCAGATCGGGAGCATCCGCCTATCTTTGTAAAGACGATGCCGCGACCAATCTGGTGTTTGCCATCCGACAGGTCGCTGAAGGTGGCCTGTTCATTACACCTGAGCTGGGCAGACTGATGGCGGGCGCTATCCAGTCGAATAACCCGGGAGGGCGACAGCTTTCCTCATTGTCGGACAGGGAACACCAGATACTGCTTCTCCTGGCGGCGGATCAGAGCATTTGTGACGTTGCCGATTCACTGTGCCTGAGCGGTAAAACCGTGAGTACCTACAAAGCACGCATCAAACTCAAACTGGGCCTTGAGACGAATGCGGACATTATCCGGTACGGCATCGAAAACAAGCTCGCTGATGAAAAGCCTTAAAATATTTGGCTGTAGGCATTTGCCTACAGCCAAATAGGTCCCCCGCCCTATATCCGCGTCTGCATCGCAGCCCTTATGATTGAAGAGGCCGGAAAATCGCAGAATGTGATTGGGCTACCCAGGGTATGGTTATGGATGCAAATGAACTCGTTCGCGATATTACGGCCCAGGCAGTTTACGATAAAGAAGTCACCCGCTATAAGGCGATGATCGTCGACCGTTCATTTGTCGGGTCGCTGTCCCGCGACAGCATGGGCTACAACCTCCCCTGGATCCCGGATCTTATGTGTTGGCTCTCGAAGCCCTTCAGGTTGATGAATATGGGGTGGGCGCGATAGTGAATCAATATAGAAAATACCTGATCACTGCTTTCGGAAGCTTCCTGGTGGTGCTGTTGCTTGGGGTTGGGTGGGGCTGGGCGGTGCTTGGCAGCCAGCAATCCGTTGAGGAGTCTGTGCTGGTCAACAATAGCCAGAGTGTGGAAGCACTCCATGAGTTTGGCGAACTTAATCGTTTGTTTGGCTTCGGCGGGGTAATCCATGATTTCAAGAATTACCTGATTCGACAGGATGCCGCGGACCAGGAGCGGCTTGTGCAGAGTTTTAGAATGATTCGGGCTCAGGAAACGGTATTCCGTGCCTGGCTGAAGTCACCGGAAGAGCTGGCGGCGTTGGACCAGATCATGTCTGTGGTTAATCAATACCAGGCAAGCTATCTGGTTGCCCAACGGATGATCGAAAAAGGCAGTAGCATAGAAGCCATCAATCAGGCTGTTCGGGTTTCAGACCAGCCGGCACTCAAGGCCCAGAAGACTCTTAGGGAGCTACTGGCACGCCGGTTTGATAATAATGAAGCCGCTGCCCGGCAAAACCTCGAATACATGGACCGGCTGGTTCAATTCGGGTCTTTACTGCTGCTGCCCCTTTCGATGCTTGGGGTTATTTTTCTTCTCTTGTTCCGCCGCATGAAAATAATTCTTGAAAGCCTGGAGGATGCGAAAAAAGAGGTCGAGCTACTGCTTGAGACTACGCCGGATTCGGTGATGGCGATTGATCAACAAGGGACGGTTTTCCGGGCAAATAAGACCGCCGTGGATTATTTTGGCTACGGTGATGCGCTGATAGGGAAAAAGGTAGAAGAGCTGATGCCTAAGTCGGCGCGTTCTGCCCATGTGCACCTGAGGCTTGATTACTTCATATCTCCCGAGTCGCGAGATATGGCGCCCAATCGGCGCGTGAAGGCACTTATGGCCAGTGGGGAAGTTCGGGAAGTCGCCATAAAACTGGGGTTTTTCGGCAGTCTGGCGGGTCCAACGTCGGTCATCAGTATCAGGGATGTAACCGAGGAGAACCGGGCCAAAGGTGAGCTTATTGATACCCAAAAGCGAATTGATTTCGCGGCGAGCGTGACTAGATTCGGGATCTGGGAATGGGATCTTGAGAACGATCGCCTGATTTGGGACCGGTGGACGCATCACCTCCACGGCACCGAGGCGGGGAGCTTCAGTGCCCGTTATCAGGATTGGCTTGCGCTGCTCCACAGTGAAGACAGGCACGATGTTAACGCCAGGATCCAGCACGGTATTGCGACGGCAAACCCGATCGAGTCCGAATACCGGGTGGTTATGCCGGACGGTGAGACTCATTACCTACGCTTGTCAGCCGGTGTTCAGAGCGATGACGAGGGCCATGTTCTCCGGGTTACGGGTGTCAGTCGGGACATTACGGTAACGCGTGAGGCCCAGCAGGCAATGGAGGAAGCCAGATCTCAGGCGATTGCAGCCAATGAGGTGAAGAGCCAGTTTCTGGCGAACATGAGCCATGAAATTCGCACCCCCATGAACGCTGTGCTGGGTCTGCTGACTCTGCTTGATAACTCTGAATTGGCCGAGCACCAGAAACAGCTTGTGATGAACGCGCACACCTCAGCCAAATCCCTGCTGGAAATCCTGAACGATATTCTGGACTTCTCAAAGCTGGAAGTGGGCAAAGTCGACATCGCCAACAGTCCCTTCGAGCTTGATGATGTCCTGGGTAAGAACGTTGACCTTTATTCGGTGATGGCTGCGAGTAAAGACGTATCCTTTTACCTCAAGATTGAGCCGGACGTCTTTTGTAGTCTTGTCGGCGATAGTCTGCGCCTGAATCAGGTGCTGGGGAATCTGCTAAGTAACGCCATCAAATTTACCCGCGGCGGGTCGGTTACTCTGGCGGTGTCTAATGTAGAGACAAACCCGCAGGACTGCCTTTTGAGGTTCTCTGTTCAGGACACCGGTATTGGTATGACCGATGCGCAGTTGAAAAGAGCTCGCGCTCCGTTTGGTCAGGCGGACATGAGTACCACACGTAATTTCGGTGGTACCGGGCTGGGCCTGCCTATCTGCGATTCTCTGCTCGCCCTTATGGGGAGTGAACTAACGATCAATAGTTTGCCCGAACAGGGTACAGAAATTTCTTTTGTGCTTCGTTTTGGTCTGGTAGCAGATTCAAAGCGGCATTCAGATTTGCCAGCCAATAACACGGAAGTGCTAATGGTTTTTCACGATCCAAGGCTCAGAGAACTTGTCGAGCAGACCATCTTGCCCTGGGCAAGGGATAGAATCTGTACCCGCGACTTTACCTCTGCGCTTGATGTTATCGACGATTCCAGTCGTGACATCCAGTTTCTGTTGACGGATTACTCGAACGAGAAACAGGGGGACGCATTTGAAACGCTCTGTCGAAAGTGGGTCGGCTCCCGGAGCATGAACAGCGACAATGTTGTTCTGATACACAAAGGGTATTCAGACCCGCTCAGTGGTCTGGAAATCCCATCGTTCAATCCGAATGTGGTTGCATCGCCACCGACACCTTCACGGCTTTATAATGCTATGAACCGGCGCAAACTGAACCGGTCAATGCAATCCTCTCCGGGTGGTGCCGTTGGTGAGGCTATTGGCAAGACATCGGCTTTAAGAGGTTCCCACATTCTTGTTGTTGAAGACGTGGTCACCAATCAGATTATCGCGACGAATTTCCTGAAGCTGCTCGGCATGCGGGTTGATGTGGCGAATGATGGCATTGAGGCACTCGAGCGCGTTAAGGCCGACACCTACGACGGTGTTCTGATGGACTTTCACATGCCGGGCATGAACGGCCTGGAAACCACCCGGGAAATGCGCAAAATACCGGCACTGAAACAGATGCCTATTATCGCCATGACTGCCGCTGCCTTTGATCAGGACAGAGCCCGCGCGTTAGCGGTTGGCATGAATGCCTATCTTTCGAAACCTTTGGACATTAATCAGCTTGCTGATGTCCTGGTTCAGAGCCTGCCGATACCGGCCGCTACTGGCGAGCACGAGGGTCAGAATCTGGTGGCGAGCGAGCAGCCTGCGGAAAAGAGACTGGACGTCGATTCATTACCGGTCAACGTGAATACCGAAATGGTGATGTTTCACTTTAACGCTGACTTGCGGTTCTACCATAAGTGTCTGCGAGCATTTGTCGAAGATTTTTCGAATTGGACCCACAACATTGACGTAGCCGTACAGCAAGCAGACGTTGTGAAAGTTAAAGCGCTGTTGCACAAGCTTAAAGGTACGGCTGCCAACATTGGCGCAAAGAAGTTGGCAAATCTGGTATCAGAGGTCGAGCTCTCGGAGGGTATACAGAGCATTAACGGATTGGCCACCCTTCAACAGCAACTGCTGGAATTTCTAAAGGATATTCAACAGAAGATCCCGGAAAGGGAAGGGGCAACCTATTACGGTAATGTCGACGCAGGTGCCGGGCTCGACGCCTGTCTTGACTCGCTGAAAGAGTTGCGGGAAAGCCTGGATAATCAACGGTACATACCATCGGATGTCCTGGATGCAAGGCTGTCAATGATTCCCGTATGTGTGTCGTACGAGCTTGTCAGTGATTTGCAGAAAAACGTGGAGATGTTTGATTACGTTCAGGCCAGGCATTGCCTGAAGAGGATTCTCGAATCCGTACAACAGGAAATGGCGAAGAAATGATGAGCTTCAATCAGGGTAAGGCATCCCCGTCAGTTACTCCAGCTCCAGAATGACCTGGCTAAGCGCCTGGAGGTTGTTATAGGGCTTACCCTACATTCAGATCAGCGCCCCTCCCTATATCTGTTTAGCCCTTTATTGGCCAATCTAAACAGCCGACATTGATAATTCTATTGCCAGATTGCATTCATTGTATGGAGCACCAAGCTGCCTAGGGTAGGGCATCTGTGAATAGTTGCCGAGGTTAGCTACCTGCTATGCGGAACGAGAACCCTTAACAGCCATAGGCAGAAAGTTTGCCCCGCTGGTAGCAACCTTGCTGGGTCTCGGCTTCGCATTGGTGGCCATTCGTCGCCAGGGTATCTACTTTGCGATGATCACCTTGGCGCTATCTTTGTACTAACCGTACTGATGTTACAGAGCGGGATTGTTGGTGAGGTACAGAAGTTCATGAAGAAAAATATCGGTTAATTAATTCAGCGTCAGGAAAGGCGGCCGCTGCGCCGCCTTTTTCGTTGCGGGCTTTAGGTTTGTACGGATCGGCGTGTTTCTCGCCCTGGCGACTGAGGGCGATCGCAGGTTCGTAGCCTTCCCGGGGCATTTTGGTGAGTCGTTTAGGGTCAGGCTCGACACGTTCAATTCAGCGCGAGCGCAACGGCCTGGTCGGCATGAATGTCTGTTGTGTCATAAAGTACAACCTGTGTATCGGAGGCCTGGATGAGCAGGCCGATCTCGGTGCACCCTAAAATAATGGCCTGCGCCTCTCGAGCGGCCAATGCAGCGACCACATCAAGATACGAGGCCTTTGACTCAGGATTAACGATGCCCTGACACAGTTCGTCGTAGATTATTCGGTGTACCACAGCCCGTTCGCTATCATTTGGAATGATAACGGTGATGCCGTTTTGTTCAAGCCGTTCCCGGTAGAACGTCTGTTCCATGGTGAATTGGGTGCCAAGCAGTCCCACCGAGGTTATTCCATCGTTGAGCAGTGCTTTAGCGGTGGCGTCGGCGATATGAAGCAGGGGCATGTTCGTGGCCTGCTCAATTTGCGGGGCGACCTTGTGCATGGTGTTGGTGCAAATAACCAGAAAATCGGCCCCGGCGGATTGCACGGATTGCACGGATTGCGCTGCGGCGACCAGTATTTTGGCCGCGCCCTCCCAGTCGCCCTGGCGCTGGAGCGCCTCAATCTCGGAAAAGTCCACGCTGTAGAGTATGAGTTTTGCCGAGTGGAGCCCGCCGAGCTGTTCTCGTACTTTCTGGTTAATCAGGCGGTAATAAGTCTGAGTTGATTCCCAGCTCATACCGCCGATGAGGCCAATGGTTTTCATGTCAGCCTAAAAACATCTTTTTGGCCAGTGGCAGGCCGCGTAAACCGCTCACTGCCACGGCCGTCAACAGCCCTCCAATCATCGCACCTACGACGCCGCACGTCATGATGTCCTGACCTGTCAGGTACAGGCCGGGGATGCGGGTTTTGGGTTTTAGCCAGTCCTGCTCGAAGCGGTCTGGAGTGTGTGCCACGCCATAAATTTCGCCCTGGCTGTAACGACAGAAGTGATTGGTAGAAAGCGGCGTAGACAGCTCGTAGTAATCCACTTTTCCCTCCAGATGCGGGAACTTCTGGTACAGCTTGGTCAGCAAACGCTGGGCGTACTCTTCCTTTTTGGCTTCGTAGTCGTCACCGCGCTTGCCCCAGGTTTTGCCCGCCCATTCGGCATACCAATCAAACGGACCGGGAGCGACAATTTCGATGGTGGCGCGGCCGGGGTAACGTTCGGCGAAGCTGGGGTCCTTGGCAGAGGGGAAAGAAATGTAGGTGAGCGGGATGTCGTTGGCGT
>JBALXR010000021.1:6896-33135 GCA_036960525.1 Marinobacter sp. | reverse complement strand
GGGCCCCTTTTTGATGGCGAAGCACGCGGTACCGCACCTGCGTCTTACCCGGGGAGCCATCATCAACATAGCTTCCACCCGCGCTTTGCAGTCTGAAGCCAATACCGAAGCCTATGCCGCCACCAAAGGCGGATTGGTCGCCCTGACCCACGCCCTTGCCGTCAGCCTTGGGCCAGAGGTACGAGTTAACTGCATCAGCCCTGGGTGGATTGATACCCGCGAGCCGGAGGCAGGCCAGGAGCCTGAGTCTTTAAACCCGCGCGATCACGGCCAGCACCCTGCAGGCAGAGTTGGTAAGCCCGACGACATAGCGGCAATGGTGCACTATCTGATGTCTCCCCAAGCGGGATTTATCACCGGACAAAATATCGTTATCGATGGCGGCATGGTGCGCAAGATGATCTACGAAGAGTAGGGGTTGGCTTTATCAGACCAGCCACTCCAATATCTGATCATGCACGATTTTGTTGTCGAGCAGTGCCAGGTGATTCAGTTTTTCAAACACCCGACAGTCTTCAGGGCGTATTCGCAACTTTTTCAAATCATTGGAATGATGCCCTTTTGCGCTATTCAGGCGCACCAGAAGGTCGCCGACCATGGTGCTGGAAAAATCCGCGGGGTGATTGCCAATGGTGGCGGCCAGAAAGTAGTGCCGCGTGCCCTCCAGCAGGGGAACTGGCTTGCGAATGTCGGGGTGATAGTCGTCTGGGTTGATGCCTTCCCAGTCTTCGTCAAGCAAATTGCCATATCGCAGGTCTTTGATGCCGGCGCTGGTATGTTGCGCCAGCGCGAAAGGGCTGGCGTAACGAAACTTTTGCATGACGAAGGTGAGTAAATGCCCGGCTTTGGCCAGTGCGGCGCCGTGGTGGGGCGACCCCAGGTAAAGCGCTTTTTTCAGCAAGCTGGTCCAGGTTAGTTTCGACTCGCTGCCATACCAGCAGGCGCTGCGGATAACCAGCCCGCCCATGCTGTGGCCAATCAGAACCAGTTCCTCAACTTCGACCGGCCAAGCGTCTATTAATGTCTGAAGTTGTTCGCTTAACTCCCTGCCGTTAGTAGAAATATGCCTGCCCGTGTTGTAGTTGAGGTACAGCGGTGTGAATCCATGGGCTCGCTGCAGTTCGATACCCAAATCCGCTTTTTCGTGGCCTTTCCAGTACTCGTGTGACAGGCACAGGCCGTGTACCAGTAACACGATGCGCGAACTCGCGTCGGGAAACATGACGCCCACGCTGTCTGGGTCAAGTCTTAGTTTTGCGCCCTGGCTATCTCTGAAATGCAGGGTAATTGCCAAGGGATTGTTACTGGCTTCCAGGTGATCACCGCAGACGCCATTCAGCGCAGCGACGACCTTCTCGCTTTGTGCCGAGTGTGGGGGTTCGTCATCCGCTGAGAACCCGTCAAGGGATCGATGCAAGCCTTGTTGCAATGAAGACATGGTTGACTGAATAAACTGATATGTGTGGCCTTCCCGTTCCTTAGAGGGCACTCCTGTAACGTCACGCAGCCGGTTTAAAGGGTTTATCTCGCGGACTATGGTGCGATGTGTCCGTTCGGCTATGCGGGTAACGCCACCAGCCACGTCCAGAAGCAATTGGGCTGAACCGTGTAGCGATTTGACGGATACCATGGTGTTGGCCTCTTAGCAGATGCTGAAGATACTGACACAAGTAAAATGACGGGGACAGTTGAATAGGAATAAGGGGGAGGGTTAACAGGGGGACAGATTTGAAATCTGACCCCGCACGTCCCCGGGTACAACGCAGATAAAGGGACTGATTTTAATTCCACCCCCGGGTACAGCGGAAGTCAGGCGTTAAAAACTCTACAGTTTTGTCGTTTCGTGGGGGTACACAGCTGCCTGCTGCGCATCGGCCAGGGCTTGGCGCTCAGCCAAGTGTTCCGGATTGTTCTGCGGTATTTGCCAGCCTTCAATATTCTGCTCGATCAGGGCGACCAGGGCATTAATGTGTCCCTGCGTTGCGTTCAATGCCGTAACATAATTAAACGCTTCACCACCAGATTCCATAAAGTATTCGCGGTTTTCTTCGTCGATTTCTTCCACCGTTTCAAGGCAATCTGAAGAAAAGCCCGGGCAGAATACATCCACGGATTTGACACCCTGACCGGGAAGCGCCTTCAGGGTTTCGTCGGTATAGGGTTTCAACCATTCTTCACGGCCGAATCTTGACTGGAAGGTGGTCATGTATTCGTCTTTTGCCAGGCCCAGACGTTCAGCTAGCAGGCGCGATGTTTTGTGGCATTCGCAGTGGTAAGGGTCGCCTTTGGTCAGGTATTTCTTCGGCACGCCGTGGTAAGACAGCATCAGCTTCTGTTTGCGCCCGTGCTCTACCCAGTGGGCTTCGATAAGCTCCGCCATAGCTTCGATGTACGGTGGGAAGTCGTGGTAGTGAGAGATAAAGCGAAAATCTGGCAGCCAACGGCGCTTGGCAAAATCCTGGGCGATGGCATCAAAGGTCGAAGCTGAGGTAGACGCGGAGTACTGCGGGTACAAGGGCAGTACCAGCATTTTGCGCACGCCTTGCCGTTGCATTTCGTCCAGTGCGCTGGCCACGGATGGGTTGCCATAGCGCATGGCAAACTCCACCACCACATTGTCACCGTAACGGGCTTTGAGCTCGTCGCTAATAGCGCTGGCCTGGTCGGCGGTGTGGGTCAGTAGTGGTGAACCTTCTGGCTGCCACACGCCAGCGTAGGCTTTGGCACTGCGTGACGGGCGGATACGCAGAATAACGCCGTGCAAAATCAGCCACCATAAAGGCCGGGGTACTTCTACTACGCGCGGGTCCCACAGAAATTCCCCCAAATAGCGCCGCAGCGCCGAGGCGGTTGGGGCATCGGGTGTCCCCAAATTGGTAACCAGCACGCCCAGACGTTCCGGCTGGCTGTGGCGGAAGTTTTCGGAACCTTTGAATTGCATGAATGAATCCTGACTGATTGCCTGTGCGAGTGGGAGTAGGCCGGCTTATTAGCTCTTTTTCTGAGCCTGTTGAGCAAGCCGTGGCGCAATTCCGCCGATGTCATAACCGGCGTTTTGGGCCTTTTCGAATATTTCCTTTGCTGGAGTCTCACCAGCCGAGCTGAGCGCCCACAGAACGGTACAGCGAGTTCCGGAGCGGCAGAAAGCCAGTACGGGGGCGTCGGCTTTGCGGATCATTGCGCCGAAGCGTTCCACGTCATCATCGCTGATGTTGCCAGAGGCCACTGGCATGTAAACCCACTGCAAGCCTTGCTCACGCGCGGCTGCCTCAATGTCCGCCATGAGCGGTTGGCCAGGTTCTTCGCCATCCGGGCGATTGGCGACCAGAGTTTTGAAGCCCAGGCCGGCTATGGCGGGTAGGTCGGCTATCTGGATCTGGGGTGCTACCGAAATACGGTCATCAATTTTTCTGAGGTCCACGGCGTTATCTCCAGGAATCGAGTTTGAAAACAGAAGGCTATAATCGCACACCGTGACGAACATTCAAAAGAAAGCCGCCACTGCAATCGGGCGCCGGCTGTAATACAATTGGACCATTGCTTTAACTTGCGCTTCGGCGTGTGCCTGGAGGTTTTGCCATGACCGATGAACACGACAAAGATACGGATAAAGATGCCCAACTGCCGGGAAAGATAAAAGATTCGGCACGACAGATCTGGCTGGCAGGGCTAGGCGCCTTCAATAAGGCTGAAGAAGATACCGGTCGTTTTTTCGAACGCCTGGTACAAGAAGGCGAGCAGATGGAGCATCGCACCCGCGGTGTGGTTGAAAAACAGCTGAAGTCGGTGGAAGACCGAGTGGGTGGTGTACGCGAACGCGCCACAGGCACTTGGGACAAATTAGAGCATCTGTTCGATCAGCGAGTGTCGGGCGCTCTGCGTCGCCTGGGAATTTATCGCCAGGAAGATGTTATGAGCCTGCAGAAGCGAGTGGAGCGCCTGGAAGCAGAACTTGATCGCCTAAAAAAATTAACGCCTGGCTATAACGAGGAAGAGTGACAGTCTCACCCGAACCCCACTGTTTTACAGATAACTTCTGCTGATCAGCAAAGCCTGCTCTTTTTCCTCTTCTGCCAAGTAGGGCAGCATTAGGCTCATGGTCTGGTATACAGCTCGACCAGGGTCCACCGCATTACGATCATCAAGATGTGAAAGCGTGTCAAAACTGCTCCAGTAACAGGTGGTTAGCGTTAACTGGTCACATAAAGTCGCCAACTCCTCGGTGCTGATGGTCATAAATCCCTGGGCGCTGAAGCTGCTGCAAATGGTGTGGAATGCAGTGTTTTTCAGTTTCAATATTTTGCGGAATTTTGGTTGCAGCCGGGGGTGGCGCGAGAGCACATTCACCAGATCCTGATACAGAAAACGGTAGCTGGCTACCGCTTCGAACAACAGGTGCAAAAAGAAATTTTGCTGGTCCAGGCTTATGCTGACGTCTGCAGGCACGGCCAGTAAGTCGTGCATCTGAAGCTCGAAGCCTTCAAACAGTTCACTGACAATGTCGCTTTTGTTGTTGAAGTGGTAGTAGAGGTTGCCCGGGCTGATGTCCAGTTCATCGGATATCAGTAGCGTGGTTACATTCGGCTCACCCAGAGCGTTGAACAATGCCAGACTGGTATCGAGAATGCGATCGCGAGTTTTGATCTTTGCCATAACGCGCGACCACCTCCCTGGTTGGCGAAGAAAGAATCAGAGCGTGAATCTGGCCCACACCGGAGCGTGATCAGATGGGCGATCCATAGCCCGAATATCATAGCTGACGCCGGCACTTTTTGCCTGGGGCAGCAAGTTATCACTGGCCATGATCAAGTCAATTCGCAGTCCGCGTTTTGGCTCGCGATCGAAACCTTTGCTGCGATAATCAAACCAACTAAACGTATGCGCTTCGTGGGGATGAAGATGGCGAAACACATCGGTATAACCACGGCTTTCAACTTCACCCAGCCATTGGCGTTCCTCTGGCAGAAAACTGCACTTACCGCTACGCAGCCAGCGCTTGGCGTTATCAGCGCCAATACCGACATCTTTGTCAGTCGGGGAGATGTTCACATCGCCCATCACCACCACTTTGGTATTGCGTAACTTCAACTCATCCAGGTAGCTCATCAAATCCGCATAGAACTTCTGCTTTGCTGGAAATTTTACCGGATGGTCGCGACTTTCCCCCTGGGGAAAGTAGCCGTTGATAACGGTCAGGGTTTCACCATTCACAGTGAAATCTGCGGTAATCAGTCGGCGCTGGGCGTTGTCAAGGTCGTCAGGAAAGCCTTTGTATACTTCATCGGGGGCCATTTTTGACATAAGCGCCACGCCGTAATGGGTCTTTTGCCCGTGAAAATGCACGTGGTAGCCCAGCGCTTCAATGTCTGCTAGCGGAAAATCTTCATCGCTGACTTTTGTTTCCTGCAAGCCAATAAAATCCGGTTCCAGCTGCGCAATAACAGCGGCAAGCTGATGCAGACGTGTACGAATACTGTTCACGTTGAATGACACAAACATCATGGGGGACGGTTCTCCGGCACAATTTTAATGCGAGTTTAACACATTGAAACCGCGAGGGAATGGTGCTTGTTTTTCGCTTAGGAATTGGTCTTCGGTGCCAGCAGCGGACAGGGGGGATACTCCGTTACGCTATAAACGATATCCGCTTGAATGTTTTCTTGTTGGTTGAGACGGATATTGGTCAGGCCGGAATAGTGGGTTAGGGCACCTTGCTGGTTATAGCCAAGTAAAATGGGTTCCACTACCAATCTTAAAAACAGGCTGGTCGGGCGAATTTGAATCAGGTGATCTGCGCGAACGCGGCCGCTGTTGTTGTCAGCCGGCGCCATCACAAAACCATAGTAACTGCCGCGGGTTGGCGCCAGAAACTCGAAGTTTATAGAGCCGTCCTCAACCACCGCCTGCCAGTTTTGCCGGACCAGATTATCAAAGCCAGAATCCACAACCAGGCTGTTATTGCTGTCCAAGCGAAATTTTTCAAGTTCTTGGGCGGGTGATTGCCATTCGATGGTAACACTCCCTGAATCATAGCCGACCGTCAGGCGCTCGTTAAATCGGGGTTGAACGAACTCCACGTCAGGGCGCAAAAGGCTAGGCTGGCTGCCGCGGTCATAGCGAAGCTGCTTGGAAGCAAATGGCGTATCAGAGCTGGCGTCAAAATATTCGACCCTGTGGCTCTGCGGTTTGAACTGATTACCGCGGCAGACGCCCTGTATTGTATGTTGTTCACGGTAAAGCTCGCTGCCAGCGTTAGCGCTGCCCAGGGGGCGAGCACTGCCGGTGAAGTGGAACTCAGCGCTGGCGTCCGCCATAGCAGGCGCCCAGGACAAAGCAGCAGCAAGGCCAGCAGTCGCATACCAGCCGGTTTTTGGCTTGGTTTTGCGGGCCTTCATTGCGCAAGCCTCGGGTACAGATAGTCGCGCAGAGACAGCAGAGCCGGAAACAGCACCAGCCACCCCACGGCCAGCGCAAGTAAAGACGGCAGCAAATTGGGTAGGGTTACAGCTCCTAGTGCGCTGGCGGACCAGTAAGCAAAGGGCCCGGCAATGGGCACTATCAGGAACATCAGCAACCGGTTACGGCCAAGCCACTTCAGGGAATGATTAAGCGAGGTCATAAAAATTGCCCAAAGCGCAATCAGCCAGAGCGGCGTTATGACAGCAGCGCCACTGGTGTCGGCAAGAATGCCGGTGCGCAGCCAGAGGCCATCCAATAAAGAACCTGCCAGAGTACCTATAACAATAAACTTGAGTTCGTCCATTTTGTACTGACTGACCAAAACAAAATGCAGTATCAAGAATACCGTCACAGTGACCAGAGCCCAGGCCTGCGGGAGCACAACGCAGGCCAGCCAGCCAAGCTCGAACATGACGAAATTCAGAATGTTACGATAAGTTTGTGAAGGAATCATACGCTATGAATGGGTGCATGTTTGTGGCCGGGTTTTGCCATAACAATTTGCGCTACGCCAATGGCTCGTTCGCTGAACCCCGCTTCGCAATACGCAAAATAGAAATGCCAAAGGCGCTGAAATGATTCGTCATAGCCCCGTTGGTGAAGATTCTTGCTGTGAGCCTGAAAACGCTCACACCAGTCATTAAGAGTGCGGGCGTAGTGAAATCCTAAGTCTTCAACGTGGGCGAGCACTAGGTCTGTTTGCTCGCGCACGGCGCCCACCATCGCTCCGAAAGATGGAATAAAGCTGCCTGGGAAAATGTAGCGCTGAATAAAATCAACGTTTTTCAAAGCTCGCTGATAACGCTGTTCAGGCATGTTTATGGCTTGTATAAGCGCAAGGCCTTCAGGTTTTAACAATTGGCTGATTTGGCCGAAGTAACTGGGCAGAAATTGCGGGCCAACGGCTTCAATCATTTCGATAGACACCAGTTTGTCGTACTGGCCGCTCAGGTCGCGGTAGTCATCAAACAGCAGCGTAATGCGGTCTTGCAAGCCTTCTGCTTCAACTCTTTGTTTTGCCAGCGCCAGTTGTTCAGCCGAAATGGTGGTGGTGGTCACGTGGCAGCCGTAATGCTTGGCAGCGTGGATAGCGAAACCGCCCCAGCCAGTACCGATTTCAAGGACTTGGTCGCTGGGTTTGAGTTCCAGCTTGCGGCAGATAACATCGAGTTTATAGGCGGACGCTTCGTCCAGAGTACTTTCCGGCGCCTGATAGATGGCCGATGAATACATCAGGGATGGGTCTAGAAATAGCTCGAACAGGTCATTGCCAAGATCGTAATGGGCACTGATATTTTTACGAGACCCTTCTGGCGTATTGCGATTAAGCCAATGTAATCCCTTCAGGGCGGGCTTCGTTACCCAACTGAAGCGGTCTTCAAACCGGTTCATTAAATCAATGTTGCGGCTGAAAAAGCGCAGCAGATGCACCAGGTCTGGGGAGCTCCAGTCGCCGGCCACATAGGCTTCGGCTGCCCCGATGCTACCACCGGTGAGTAGGTCGCGCCACGTACTGTGATTGTGAATGACCAGCTCGGCAGCAGGGTAAGCGCTGTTGCCATCCCCAACGGTGACATCGCTGGCGCCGGCTTCACGAATAACCAGTGTGCCTTGTTGCAGGCGGGACAGCTGTTGCATTACCAGCGAACGCGCCACCCGACTAGCCATGGGAGACGGCGACAGACCGGATGTTATTTTCGCCGAAACCGCTGAGGAAGTATTCATATTCTCCATGAGCTTACCTTTCCACTTGTTCCTTCAGATTGTTCGTCGGATTGCTCTGATACAAGGTCCAAGCCGCAATCCTCTTGCCCCAGCCTGAACGCCGGGTCGTTGGTTTCCAACTTGTCCGGATGGGTGTAAAACGGTGCACCTTTCAATTTCAGCTTCAACGCATGCCAATATATTCCGGCGCTGACTTTCAATGCTTCCACAGGAAACTGGCGCAAACTGTTATGCAGTATCTTACGACTGAGCGGCTTGCGTTGGACCACTAAGGTGGCATCAAATTGACGTGTATTCTCTTCCATCACACTCATGTGAACGCGCAATTGAGGCCCACGAAAGCTGAAATTCCAGCGATAATTCTGATGCATGCCGTTGAATGGTGACACGTGGAAGCGTTTTTCGAACTCAAATTGTTCGCTGCGCCAGCCGGCCTTGTTTGCAGCGTGGCCAACGGTTTCCAGGCAGTAGGCATGGCGCTCATGCCAGGGGGTGTTGGTAATCTGCGCGATGATGACCCGTGGCACTGCACCGGTGGCGGGGTTATCACCCTTGGTGTAACAAAAATAGAAACTGACTGGATTAAACACGTAGCCAAAGTAACGCGGATGGGTGATCAGCTCGATTTTGCCATCGGGGGTCCATCCTGTCGCCTCACAAACATAGTCCCGCAGCGCCTGTCCTAAACGGCCGTGGTCTGGCTTAAAGTAATCGTTCCGATACAACGACAGCCAGTTAAACCGCTCTACAGAAAAAAACGGGCTAACCGTGGTGGCCAACTGCCAGTTGTCGACATCCAGCGCCAGCATACCGGTGTGGTAACTGAATTCGTGTTGCACTGGGTGCTGGCGCCGATGCCGTATGCTGCCCTCCAGCCAATCACTGCTCATGGCGATTACTCATAGTCAGAGCTCCACACCAAAGGCGCGGGTTACCCGCAACGCGCTGTTTACACCGTCTTCATGGAAACCATTGAACCAGTAGGCGCCGCAGAAGTGGCTGTGGTTCTGGTTGCCGATTTCCTCGTAGCGCTTCTGCGCCGCAACAGCCTCCAGAGTGAACACTGGGTGGGCGTATTCAAACTTTTTGATAACCTTATCGGGCGCGATGTCGTGGCTACGATTCAAAGTAACGCAAAAAGTCTCTTCCGCACTGTGGAAATTCTGAAGAACATTCATATTGTAAGTCACCGAAACCGGCTCGCTATTGCTGGCGGGAATCAGGTAATTCCACGCTGCCCAAGCCCGGCGATTCGACGGCAACACACGGGCGTCTGTGTGCAATACAACATCGTTATTCTGGTAATCAATGGCGCCAAGGATCTGCTGTTCAGCGTCAGTGGGCTGTGCCAGCATGGCCAGCGCCTGGTCGCTGTGGCAGGCGAATATAACCTGGTCAAAGCGTTGCTCGCCGCCTGCGCACACCACGGTAACCCCGTTTGCGTCACGTTCCACTCGCTGCACCGGGCTATTCAGCCGTAGGCGGCCGTCCAAGCGTTCCATCATTTTGCCCACGTATTGCGCAGAACCGCCGGTTATCACTCGCCAGGTTGGCCTCTTGTCAACCGACAACATGCCGTGATTGCTAAAAAATTGCAGAAAGAAACGTATTGGGAACCGCTCAAGTACCACCTCGGGCGCCGACCAGATAGCAGACCCCATAGGCACGATGTAGAAATGTCGGAAGTAGGCCGAGTAGCCGTTGCGGTCCAGGTAGCTACCCAGGGTTTCGCTGTCGTCGATACTTTGATCGGCTAACTGCTGCTGGGTTTCCTTGTTGAAGCGCAAGATTTCGCGAATCATTTTCAGGAACCGAGGGTTTAACAAGTTGCGGCGCTGGGCAAACAAAGTGTTCAGGTTGGTGCCATTGTACTGCAGGCCCGTGCGGCGGCTGTCGACACTGAAACTCATGTCGCTGACTTCTGACGCTACGCCTAATCGGTCCATTAGCTTGATGAAATTCGGGTAGGTCCAGTCGTTGAATACAATGAATCCGGTATTCACCGGCCAAAAATGGCCCCCCGAGGAGACATGTTCGGTATTGGTGTGGCCTCCGGCGTAATCCGCTGCCTCGAAAACTTCAATGTCGTGGTGTTCTGCCAGCAGCCAGGCTGCTGTGAGGCCGGACACGCCGGCACCAATGACAGCAATTCGCTGACGCTGAAAACTCATTAAATATTCGCCTTATGCCAAGATTGTGTCAGGTTATTTGGAAGCGTTAGCAGCTGATTGCCGCGCCATAGCGGCCGCCATTCGGTCAATAACCGGTTGTGGCATTGCGCCCAAGAGTTTCATCGTCCAAGTGAACCGTTTGGGGAAGGCAATATCACGATGCCCTTTCTTCAAGCCGCTGATAATGCGCTGCGCGGCTTGTTCGGCGGTCACAATAAAGGGCATAGGGAAGTCATTGATGTCGGTCAGGGGCGTTTTCACAAAGCCGGGAGATACCACGACGACATCAATGCCTTCTGGTGCCAAATCGGCTCGCAGACAATGGCCCAAATAGCTGAGCGCGGCTTTAGAAGCACCATAGCCTTCTGCCCGCGTGAACGGCAGCCACCAGGCTGACGAGCTCACGATGACCAGAGTCGCGGGTTCGCCTTTGGCGCGAGCACGGCGCAGCGCAGGCAATGCGATGTCCAGGCTGCGGGCGGTTCCCATCACATTCGTTATGATGTTGTTGCCAATAACGTCGCTGCTGTAGTTTGCAATGTCGACGTAGTCACAGGTACCCGCGTTTAAAACGGCCATATTTAACGGGCCGTGGCTTTCTAGAAGCGGCGCAATTGTAACCAAGTCATCGCTACTGGTGGTGTCGGCGGCGGCAACGCTAATGCGGTCAGAAGCCAATTTTTGCAGACTTTGTAGTGGTTCCGGGCGGCGGCCAGTAAGCACCAGCTTGTGGCCGTCAGCCACAAAGGCACGGGTGAGGGCCTCTCCAATGCCGGAACTTGCGCCAGTAAGCCAGATACTGCTGCTTTTCTGAAGCACGTTTTTCATCCTGCGTGTTCCTTGATCTTGCGAATAATACCGCCCAGCAGTGGCAAGTTTTCATAGAGCATCTGGCCAGCATCAAAGTAATCGCGATGATAATTCACTTTGCCACCTTCAATGTGCAAATGGCTGATGCCCTCTACTTGAATTTCTTTGCCTTTATTGATGCGCTTGTGGCGCAGGTACATAGTCCAGGGCAGGGTAACTGTGCCTTCGTCAACGGCTTCCTGGCCAAATACAAAGTGGCAGGCGATGACGTTTTGGTACGAACCCGCAAAGTAGCGAGTCAGCGCATCCAGGCCATGGACTTCGCCCAGAGGGTCTTTGAAGTGGATAAGCTCGCCATAAACTCCGGCGAGCTTATTCAGGTTGCCTTTATCTAATGTGTTAAACAGCTCTCGAAAGCGATTAACAACATGGGGCGTGGCCGCATATTGTGAGCCCACCTCGATTGTTGACGCGATGGTCATGACTGCATTCTCCTGATGGAATCCAACTTGCGGGTTTCTTCCTGAACGTTTTTAGGGATTGGGTTCAGATCCCAGATAATGCCTAATCGGGCCATTAACCACAGGCCGTACCAGGTGATGTCGATTTCGTACCAGCGAAATCCTTGGCGCACAGACTGCGGCCAGCGATGGTGGTTGTTGTGCCACCCTTCACCTAGAGTAAGCAAGGCCAGCCAGAAGTTATTGCGGCTGTCGTCGCCGGTTTCAAAGCGGCGCTTACCCCACACATGAGATAACGAGTTGATGGAGACCGTGGCGTGAAACAGCACCACAGTAGAAATTAAGAAGCCCCAAACTAATAACTGAAGGCCATTCGTTCCCAGCCCGGGCGCCCAAACTGCCAAGCTTTCACCTATGCCGTAAATAATCAATGCCGCGATGGCCGGCACCAGAGCGTCGAACCGATTGATAAAACGTAACTCGGGGAATTTCAACCAATCCCGTACTTTTCGTTCGTTCATTGCAAAACCGGCATCACACGTAAACCATCCCGCATGGGCCCACCAAAAACCGCCTTGGTGGGGCGAGTGCAGGTCTTTCTCCTGGTCTGAATGCTGGTGATGGTGGCGGTGATGTGCCGCCCACCAAAGGGGCCCACGCTGCGCCGAACTAGCACCTAACACCCCGAAAATAAATTGGGTTATCCTGCTTGTCTTGAATGTTTTGTGGGCAAAGTAGCGGTGATAAAACCCGGTAATCGCAAACATTCGCAGCCAAAAAAATGCCAGTGCGAAAATCACTGCAAAAGTACTGGTGCCGGTAAAATATACCAGCAGGCATGCCAGATGCAGGGCAATAAATGGTATAACCCGAACCAGGTTGAACGCCCGTGAATCACTGTCGAGGTTGTCCGCGCCTGCGTCGGAATCAAACCATCGAACGATATTTAAGAACCAATGTCGAACTGGGGTCATACCCTTTGAGCCTTTAATTACTGATGGAAACTGCAACATTATGTACCAGAACAACTCTTCTAACGGAACCGTAAGCGCTGTTAACGACACTATACGCTCTGTTGCCATTGTTGGTTCAGGCGTGGCAGGGTTGACTGCAGGCGTTTTACTTCAGGCTCAAGGGCACGATGTGACCCTGTTCGAAAAAAGCCGCGGCCCCGGTGGCCGGCTATCTGCAAAACGGGTTGCGGGAACGTCTGTGGACATGGGCGGCCAGTACTTTACAGCACGGAACCCGGATTTTCTGCCGTTTCTACGCCAGCATGCCGGTGAGCAAACTGTTGTTCCCTGGCACGGGCAGCTTGGCTATCAACAGGATAACGGCGACTGGTCAGAATTTCCCGCCGAGCCGCGTTACGTAGGGGCGCCCAGAATGACCGCCATTAGCCGCGGTTTATCCGAAGGCTTGAATGTTAAGGCGCAGACCCGGGTAGCAAGGCTACACCGTGACGCACAGGTTAAAAAATGGCGTCTGCAGGACGCTGATGGCAATCATCTGGGTGCATTTGACCAAGTCATCATCACCGCTCCGCCGGCCCAGGCTCGTGAGCTGCTGGCAGGCAGCAGCGCGGCGCAACTTGCCATCGAACTGAACACTGCGGTGTCACAGATCTTGCCGTGTTGGGCTGTAGCGGTGAAGTTCAGCACTAACCCCTGGCCGCAATTTCAGGGAGCCCGAGTCGCCAATTCACCCCTGTTCTGGGTAGCAGATAACACCAGCAAACCGGGTCGCGAGAACGCATCTGATGAACCTGCTGCGGGCCATTGGTGGGTGCTGCATGCAACGCCTGAATGGACAAATGCCCACGTGGATGACGACCCCCAGCAAGTGGTAGAGGCATTAATAGCGGCTTTTGCCGAGCTGAGCGGCAACGCCGAGCCAGCGCTTGAAACCTTAACCCACCGCTGGCTGTATGCCCGTTCGGATGCCAGTGGCGAACCTCAGCCTGGCCATCTCTGGTTCGCTAGCGAACAATTGGGATTGGCCGGCGATTGGCTGGCAGGGGGGCGTATAGAAGGCGCTTATAATAGCGCCGTAGGCCTTGTGGGCGCTATTGGTGGATCGGAGCAGGCGTAAATGGCCGTGTGTAAAAATGGGTGATGATGCCGTCGCCAAACTTACTGAAAAAGGCGCTGACATCAGTGATTTTCTGCAGTGACCGGCGTCGGTTAACGGGATTGCGCATAAGTACTTTTATGCCGTTAAAATTGTCTTGAATATTGGAAAAACGTGCATACATTGAACAGGTCACAACATTGACCGGGTTCAGCTCCAGCTGCCCGGCCAGCCAATGGCTATGTTGGGCGATGGCGTCTGGGTTCAGATCTTCCCGAGTATCCAGGTGTTGCAGTTTTACCCGGTTCACGATGCAGAATGAAAAGCTTTCTGGCTGGCGCCGCGCCACTTTACGAAACGCTTCCCAAAAGAAGTTGTCCGTTAGCTCCGCAAACCACTGCATATTGCTTAGGCACGTATCAATCCAGTGGAAACTTTCTTCGTCATCCAGTACTTCGTTGATGGCTTCGCGCAGCAGCCAGTCAAAACCCAGCGCTGTTTTGTGGGCATACACTTTGCGATACATTTGATAACGGCTGTAAACGAAATCCTCCAGCGCGCCCAGGCCTTTCTGGGTGATGGCCAGACCCAGCCAGGGCTCGTGCGGGTTCCAGCCAAAGCGCAGGTTGCTCAACAGGTGGTCCAGATTGAAACCTCCAATTGTGACAGATGAGTGAAAACCGTCTCGCAGCATGTAATCGGCCCTGTCAGCATCGATTTCGCCGGATACAATAGATGAGAGCAGGTTCATGACCATCCCCGGGATATCGTCTTCCACAATCGCGCCGCCGTGAGCATCGGCCCCGGCGATAAATTCCCAGAAAGTCACTGCGTGCTTGCAGAAAGTGGGGCTTGGCTTTACCTCTGTGGTTTCCATGATGCCGATAACGTCGACCGCGTTCAGCCCGGCGGCGGCCAGATCTATAGCGCTTAGCACATCGTGCGCCACGCGCACAGAATAATGCTCGTGCTCCAGTTCCTCTGGTGGGTGCGGGTGGTACTGGCGGAAGTCCACATCGGCCCACAAGTCCTCAAATCTTCCTGGCCGCGACATCAGTTCGCGAATGTGCCGGGCCTGGGTGAACTGGTGAGAAAAACTGGAGTGGCCGCTGTCGTGAAGCAGGCAGCCCAAGCGAATGGTCTTGGCCAGATAGTCGATAGCGTCAAGTTGGCTCAGGGTCAGGTCGATTTGTTCGCTGAGTTGGCGCTCGCGCAAATAGGCGTCGATCATCGCACGAAACATGCGTGTGCCCACGTGCATCACACCAATGCTGTGCAAAAATCGCGAGTGGGTGGCACCGGGAAATACCAGACTGAGAATGTCGTTCTGACAGATATTGCGCAGGCGCTGAAACAGCGGGTGATCTATCACCCGTATTTCATGGCGGTATAGGGGGATGGCCCCGTGAACCGGGTCCATAATCAGTTTGTCGTAGGCTCCGAGCAAGTCGTTTACGGCGCGCCTCATAATCGGCTTTCCCTAAAATTGATGATACTCTTGATATCTTATCGGTTTTTATACCGGTTGTTATATCATAGAGGAGTGCCAGAATAAGTCTTGTACCCTCTGTTTTCCGCTTCTAGTCAGTCGTTTGGGGCAGCTGCCATGGTTACGCGTACTCAGCGCATTCTGATTATTGATTCCGACGCAAATGCTCGTGCTGAACTGTCCCGTTATCTGGAAGTTCGCGGCTTTTACGCGCTGGGTTATTCAAACCCGTCAGCGGCCAGCGCGCTTTACGAGGGGTCGGCGCCAGACATTATTTTTGCGAATTTACCGCCAGACGCCATTCAGAAAATGGCAAACCGCCTTGAAGACACCGATCATTTTATACCGATTGTGGCCTGCGCCGAACAGGCCACAGGCGCTGACGTTGTAGCGGTCATGCGAGCCGGTGCCTCAGACTTCCTGTTAAAACCCTGCAGTTCAGACCGTAACGCTCTGGATGATGTGATTGCAAAGCTCCTTGAGCGAGCACGGATCAATCGCTTGAATCAGCTATACCGTCAAGAGCTGGAAGACGCCAACCGGGAGTTGCGTTTGGGCATGTCCGAACTCAGCGCGGATCACCGGGCCGGCCGTAAAGTGCAGATGAAAATGCTGCCAGAGCACAACATGGAGGTGAACGGCGTGGTTATTGATCACCTGATCAAGCCATCATTGTTTCTGAGCGGCGATTTTCTGGACTACTTCAAGTTAAACGATGACAAAGTCATGGTGTACATCGCGGATGTGTCTGGCCACGGCGCCAGCTCTGCGTTTGTAACGGTATTACTGAAAAATTTGACCAGCAGGCTGCGGCGTGACTTAAGGCGTGGGTTTAATGATGAAATTATGCATCCTGAACTCTTTTTACAACGTATAAACTCAGAACTTCTCGATACCGGTCTGGGTAAGCACGTTACGATTTTCATGGGCATTATTGACGTGAAAACACGGATTCTGAGCTACACGGTAGGCGCTCATCTGCCAATGCCTATCATCGCATTTGAAGATCAGCCGGCAGAATTTTTGAAAGGCAGCGGGCTTCCTGTTGGGCTGTTTGAAGAGCCTGAATGGCAGGTATTTCAGCTGGCGCTGACAGCGCCGTTCCGGTTGCTGATGTTTTCAGACGGCATCTTGGAGGTCATACCGGCTAAAAGCCTGGATGAAAAGGAACGAACACTACTTGAACTCGTATCGGGAGGTAGTCACACTATATCCTCTTTGAGCGAGGCCCTGAATCTCGATGAGATGACGGAGCTACCCGATGATATCGCTATGGTGTCGGTCACTGACGCCTTTTGCGATTCAGACGGCTCGTCGTCCTAAACAGTGGCAGTATAGAAAATGGCTGGTTATAAAATTCTACAAGCGGAAGAAAAAGGCATTTATGTCTTGAAGTTCGTTGGTGAAATACGCCTTAATCTATGCTCGACACTGGACAACCTGGTTGAGTCCATCACTCAGGATCCCAATTTCAGGACGGTGGTCATCGATCTGTCTGAGACGGAAATCATCGACAGCACGACCCTGGGCCTTTTAGCAAAAATAGCATTGGCCGCCAAAAAGCAGAGCGGATTCACTCCCAGCCTGATTTCTACCCACCCGGATATCACGCGCATCATCGTTTCGATGGGTTTCGACAGTATTTTTATCATTGTCAGCGAACCAGTCTCCAGCATGGAGCGTCTAGAAGAAATTCCGGAGCTGAAGGCCAGTGAACAAGAGGTTCGCGATAAAGTGCTGGAAGCCCACAAAATACTGATGGGTATGAACAGCCGGAATCGGGAAGAATTCAAAAATTTGGTTCACGCCCTGGAATGCGAAGAAACCGGCTGGGCGTAAAACGGAATGACTGTTCCTGGAAAGTGAAAACACTATGCCCGAAAATACAGCAGCGCCCGCGCAGGGCGACGCTTCTTATATACCCGCCCGCCATGACGTGGCGGTACTCGGCGGCGGTAGTTTTGGCACAGCTATGGTCAAGGTGCTGGCTGAAAATGGCCACAGGGTGCATTTTTGGATGCGCGACCAAACTCAAGCCGACAGCATCCGCGAAACCGGTCAGAACGAGCGCTACATGCCCGGTATTGCGCTGGCCGGTGATATAGAACCCACCACCGATTTGCCTGGCGCAGTTGCCAACGCTGAAATTGTCTTTGTTGCCATTCCATCAAAAGCCTTCCGTGACGTAATTCATCAGCACGCCAATTGTTTTCGTGATGGCCAGATAGTCGTTAGCTTGACCAAAGGTATTGAAACTCAAGGTTTTAAGCTAATGAGCGAGATACTGCAAGAAGAAATCCCTCAATGCCGTATCGGTGTGCTCAGCGGCCCCAATTTGGCAGCTGAGATTGTAAATCGTGACCTGACCGCCACCGTCATCGCGTCAGAAGACCCAGAGGTGCGCGCCCGCGTTCAAAACCTGCTGGGCTGTGAGTATTTTCGGGTTTATGCTAACGCGGATATGTACGGCGTGGAGCTGGCGGGTGCATTGAAAAATATTTATGCCATCGTTGCCGGGCTGGGCTCGGCTCTGGGGATGGGCGAAAATGCCAAAGCCATGCTGATTACACGGGGCATGGCCGAAATGAGCCGTTTTGCGGTCAGCCTGGGGGCCAATCCTATGACCTTCCTGGGGCTGGCCGGCGTTGGTGATCTGATCGTCACCTGCACATCGTCCAAAAGCCGGAATTTCCGTATTGGTTACGCGATTGGCAAAGGCAAGCCGCTCGAAGAAGCGGCGGCAGAACTGGGGCAGGTTGCCGAAGGTATTTACACTTTGAAACTGGTGCGCGAAAAATCCGAGGCAATGGGTATTCAAATGCCGCTGGTAAGGGGCTTACACGAAATTCTATATGGCAATGCGTCTGTAAAGGCGGTTATCAACGGTTTGATGACAGCCGCGCAGAATTCCGATGTGGAGTTCATTCTGCCGCGTACAATTGTTCAATAACGATTTCATTGCGGTTGCATGGCGATTCTATCGCGACTTGTTTTTTAAGTTAATTAAGTGCTTAGAGGTTATTGATGAAGCTTTTTATAATGCGCCACGGCGAGGCGGGCCGGCATGCACAGGATGATCAGCGCGAGCTTACCGACGTGGGCAGGCAACAGGTTGCGCGAGTGGCCGCCCAGCTGGCGGAAAGTGGTAGCCGTCCTGAGCTTATCTGGTGCAGCCCTCTGGTTCGTGCCCGTCAAACCGCTGCGATAGTGGCCGAAAGATTGAACTGTCCGGTTGAAGAAAAGCTGTTTATTACGCCAGACGACGATCCTGCCCGTTGCCTGGACGCGTTGTTGGCCAATACGGCTTCGCCGTTGTTGCTGGTATCGCACATGCCATTGGTGGGCGTGCTTGCCAGCCTGCTGACAGACGGCAACCAGCGCGGCGTGGCGTTCATGACAGCCCAAGCCGTGCTGTTGGACATGCCCATCGGCGGCCCTGGCTGCGCTGATTTAAAAAATCAGTTTTTCCCTTGAACTTCACTGCAGCTATCCATCAGGGAAGGCCTCTATGAGCCAACAACCGACAGACCTCGATCAGCTCGCAAAGTCTGTTCCCGCCACAGGTCTACCGCCACTGCAAGACTGGCATCCGCCGCTCTCCGGCGATATGGAGATGCGCATAGATCGCGCCGGTGATTGGTGGTTTAAAGGTAATATTATTGGACGTGAGGCGCTGGTAAAGTTGTTTTCCAGCATATTGCGGCTAGAAGAAGACGGCGAGTATTATTTGGTTTCACCGATTGAGAAATGGCGCATTCAAGTGGAAGACACACCGCTACTGGCTCACTCATTAACGGTAAGCGGGCACGGCGAGCAACAGGAGTTGACGCTAACCACCAATGTGGGAGAAATCTTCAGTATTGGCGCCGACCACCCGCTGCAAATGAAGACTTACCGCGAAACCTGTGAGCCTCGACCTTTGATAACGGTGCGCCACGGCGTGCAAGCACGACTGGTGACGGCGGCTTATTATGAATTGGCGGATTTGGCCGTTGAGCGTTTAGTAGACGGCGAGACCGTGGTTGGTGTATTCAGCAAAGGAAATTTCTATAAATTGACAGGTAACGGTTGAAAACGCTGCCTGCGCCCCAAAAAATAGTGGATATCGCGGTTTAGTCGTTACTAAGCTGGGTATACACGAATTCAATACAGTCATTAAAGACAAGCAAGGAGATCACATGGCACAACCCCGCGTTGTATCCATTCATTACACGCTCACCAATGACCAGGGAGAAGAACTGGATTCCTCCCGCGTAGAAGGTCGGGAGCCACTGTCTTACCTGGAAGGCGCACAGAACATCGTCGTTGGGCTGGAAAACGCACTGAATGAAAAAGTCGCCGGCGACGCTATGAAGGTTTCAGTGGCTCCTGCTGAAGCCTATGGCGAAAAGAACGACGAGTTGGTTCAGCCGGTTCCTCTCAGCGCGTTCGAAGGCGTAGAGTCCATCGAACCAGGTATGCAGTTCCAGGCGGAGACGCCGAACGGCCCTCAGGTGGTGCGTGTTATTGAAGTAGGTGACGAGACCGTTACTATTGACGCTAACCATCCTCTGGCTGGCGAGACCCTGCACTTTGATGTTGAAGTTGTTGAAGCTCGCGACGCAACAGACGAAGAACAGGAGCACGGGCACGCTCACTAAATTACTGTGGACTGTTCGTAAAAAAGGCTCCCTTTGGGAGCCTTTTTTTTGCCTGTTACTATTACATGTTGGGGTAGTTTGGGCCGCCGCCGCCTTCCGGCGTTACCCACGTAATATTCTGGGAGGGGTCTTTGATGTCGCAGGTTTTGCAGTGCACGCAATTCTGCGCGTTAATCTGGAAGCGTTTGCCGCTGCCATCTTCCGCTTCAACCACCTCATACACACCCGCTGGGCAGTACCGTTGAGCCGCTTCGTTGTACTTCGGCAGGTTGTGCTCTATCGGAATGCCTGGATCTTTCAACTGCAAGTGAACCGGCTGATCTTCTTCATGGTTGGTGTTAGAGATAAACACCGACGTTAGTTTGTCGAAGGTCAGTTTATTGTCCGGTTTTGGATAGCTGATCGGCTTGCAGTCAGCCGCCGGTTTCATCGCATTATGATCGGCCAGGGTGTCGTGCAACGTGAAAGGCAGGCTGCGGCCCAGAACATTCTGCTCCAGATACGCCAGGCCACCACCAATGATCGGGCCAAATTTGTGAATGCTGGGGCCGAAGTTGCGGTCTTTATAGAGCTCTTTGTACAGCCAGCTATCTTTGAAGCGGTTTTCAAAACTGGTGATCTCTTCGCCGCTTTTACCTGCATTCAGCGCTTCAAATACCGCTTCTGCGCCCATCATTCCAGATTTCATGGCCGTATGGGTGCCCTTAATCTTGGAGAAGGTCAGGGTGCCGGCGTTACAGCCTAGCAGCAGGCCGCCAGGGAAACTCATCTTTGGCAGGCAGTTAAAGCCGCCTTTAGTGATGGCTCGGGCGCCGTAAGACACACGCTTGCCGCCTTCCAGATGTTTTTTGATTTCCGGATGGTGCTTGAGCCGTTGCATTTCATCAAACGGGCTAAGGTGCGGGTTGCTGTAGCTCAAATCGGTAATCAGGCCTATGTACACCTGGCCACCTTCCAGGTGATACAGGAATGATCCACCGGTCGAGTTACTTTCGCTCAGGGGCCAGCCTGTGGTGTGCACCACCAGCCCCGGTTCGTGTTTGGCCGGGTCAATATCCCACAATTCTTTTATACCAAGACCGTAGTGCTGGGGATCCTTGCCGGCGTCCAGCTTGAATTCGTTGATCAGGCGCTTGCCCAGGTGGCCGCGGCTACCTTCAGTGAACAGCGTGTATTTAGCGCGCAGCTCCATACCGGGCATGTAGCTGTCTTTATGAGTGCCGTCACGGGCTACGCCCATATCGCCGGTAATAATGCCTTTGACCTGGCCGTCTTCAACGATTGTTTCCGAGGCCGCAAAACCGGGATAAACCTCAACACCAAGCTCTTCGGCACGCTCACCCAGCCAGCGGCAGAAATTACCCAGGCTAATAATGTAGTTGCCGTGGTTGTGCATGTTCTTTGGCACAAAAGCATTGGGTATCTTTGTGGCTTTTTCCTGGTCTTTCAGTAGGAAAATATCATCACGGGTGACCGGAGTATTCAACGGTGCGCCCAGCTCTTTCCAATTCGGAAACAGCTCGTTCAAAGCGGTTGGCTCAAAAACGGTACCGGCCAAGATATGAGCACCAATTTCGGAGCCTTTTTCCACCACGCAAACCGTTAACTCCTGGCTTGCATCCCGGGCGAGTTGCATCAGGCGACAGGCCGCCGAAAGGCCGGCAGGACCACCACCGACGATCAGAACATCAAACTCCATCGATTCGCGTTCCACGTTAGTCTCCTCAACCATATTTTTAAATGTTGGACAGCCACGGTTGAACCCGGGCCCGTCAAAATCTGTGCGCAATTATACGTGTAAAAAACCCTGCAGACGACTGTCTACTGCTAAAGTTTAGCTAGCTTTGTATTTATAGTAACTCTTCTTGCGCCTTCCTGACTCGCCAAACAAACGTTTGTTTTAATTGATTCGTGGGGATTTTCTCCCTGTTCTCAAGCTGCTACGGCTGTGCCGGCATGACCTAAACGGCGCCATTTGTATTGACCCGCTTTCGCTTTATCGGCAGACTTAGTCCACTCCCGCAGCAGATACTCCCATTGAATTTGCTGATATGTCTTTAAACACATCGTAAGAAGAACGAGGAATCTATGAAGGTTCTGGTCGCTGTAAAACGAGTAGTTGACTACAACGTAAAAGTTCGCGTGAAGCCGGACAACTCCGGCGTTGATCTTGCTAATGTCAAAATGGCAATGAACCCATTCTGCGAAATCGCTGTTGAAGAAGCGGTTAGGCTGAAAGAAAAAGGCGTTGTGAGCGAAATTGTGGTGGTTTCTATTGGCCCCAAGGCCTGTCAGGAACAGATCCGCACCGCTCTGGCATTGGGCGCAGACCGTGGCATTCATATTGAAACAGACGCAGAGATTCAGTCTTTGCAGGTTGCCAAGCTGTTGAAAGCTGTGGCCGATAAAGAGCAACCCAATCTGGTTATTCTGGGCAAGCAGGCCATTGATTCAGACAACAACCAAACGGGCCAGATGTTGGCCGCGCTGTCAGGTATGAGCCAAGGTACGTTCGCGTCTGAAGTTGTGGTCGACGGTGACAAAGTAAACGTAACTCGTGAAGTAGATGGCGGCATGATGACCGTTTCATTGACGTTGCCCGCGGTTGTTACCACCGACTTGCGTCTGAACGAGCCGCGTTACGCATCTTTGCCTAACATTATGAAAGCGAAGAAGAAGCCTCTAGAGTCCATCAGCCCTGCTGATCTGGGCGTTGATGTTACTCCTCGCCTGACAACCGTTAAGGTCGAAGCTCCGGCTTCACGCCAGGCAGGTATCAAAGTCGCAGACGTGGCTGAGCTGGTTAACAAATTGAAGAACGAAGCGAAGGTGATCTGATGAGCATCCTTGTAATTGCTGAACATGACAACAGCAGCCTGAAGCAGGCGACCCTGAGTGTTATCGCAGCTGCCAAAGCTATCGGTGGCAACATCGATGTGTTGGTTGCCGGTGAAAATGTGGCTGCCATCGCGGAAGCTGCAGCAAAGGCTGACGGTGTTAACAAGGTGATGGTTGCCGATAACGCGGTTTACGGTCATTTTTTGGGTGAAAACCTGAGTCAGCTGATTGTTGAGCTGGCCGAGGGTTACACCCACATCCTGGCAGCTGCTGGAAGTACGGGCAAAGACACCATGCCTCGCGTAGCGGCATTGCTGGATGTGGCTCAGATTTCTGACATCATCCGTGTTGAAACCCCGGATACCTTTGTCCGCCCGATTTATGCGGGTAACGCGATTGCGACTATAAAATCCAGCGATAGCGTTAAGGTGATCACCGTGCGCCCAACCGGTTTTGACCCGGTGGCCGCAGAAGGTGGCTCCGCATCCGTGGAACAACTGGACGTGGTAAAAGATGCCGGTTTGTCTACGTTTGTTGGTGAGCAAAAAGCCAAATCGGACCGCCCCGATCTTGCCAGCGCCGGGATTGTTATCTCTGGTGGCCGCGGCATGCAGAACGGCGAAAACTTCAAAATGCTGGAGCAGATCGCAGATTTGATGGGTGCCGCTGTTGGTGCATCCCGGGCGGCTGTTGATGCCGGCTTCGTGCCCAACGATATGCAGGTCGGTCAAACCGGTAAAATCGTTGCGCCACAGCTGTACATTGCCGTCGGTATCTCTGGTGCTATACAGCATCTGGCGGGTATGTCTGACTCCAAAGTGATCGTTGCGATCAACAAGGACGAAGAAGCACCTATATTCCAGGTAGCAGACTACGGCCTGGTTGCGGATCTGTTTGAAGCGATCCCGCAGCTTGAAGAAGAACTTAAGAAAGCTTAATAAGTTTCTGGTTCTATTGAAAAAGGCACCTTATTTGGTGCCTTTTTTTATGAAAAACACCATTGAAAATGCAGGCGGGAAAAGTGATGAGTGCAAGCAAAAAGCCCCCTTACGATCTGTTGGTCTTCGGTGCCACCAGTTTTGTCGGTCAGATTCTTACTCAGTATTTGTACGACACCCATGGTGTGGGTGGTGATGTTTCCTGGGCCATAGCCGGCCGCTCCCAGTCAAAGCTTGAAATACTCAAGGGCCAGCTGGGGTCAGGCGCTGCCGACTTGCCGTTATTGGTCGCCGATGCTACCGACGAACCTGCACTGCAGGCACTGTGCATGCGCACTCGGGTTATCATATCTACGGTCGGCCCTTATGCGCTTTATGGCGAGCCACTGATCAAAGCCTGCGTTGAAACCGGCACTGACTACTGTGACCTTACCGGCGAAGTACAATGGATCGGCAAAATGGTGTCGCGCTATGAAGCGGCGGCGAAAGAATCCGGCGCACGCATCGTTCATTGCTGCGGTTTCGACTCTATACCTTCAGATATGGGCGTCTGGTTCCTTCAGCAACAGTCAGAGATCGTTTTTGGCACCGTCTGCCAGGACGTACGCATGCGCGTTAAAGCTGCCAAGGGAACGCTCTCCGGCGGCACAGTCGCGTCAATGATCAACATTGCCAAGGAAATGGCCGCCGATCCCGAACTGCGACGCTCGATGGCGAACCCGTTCTCCATCAGCCCCGCTGGCCATCGTTCAAAAACCCGTCAGCCCTCACTGAAAGGCCCCGGGTTTGATAAAACCCTGAACAGCTGGCTGGCACCGTTTGTGATGGGCGCCATCAACACCCGCGTTATTCACCGTTCCAACGCCCTGCAAGATACCCGCTACGGCCAGGAATTCACTTACGACGAAGCCGTGATGACCGGCCGTGGTGTGAAGGGCCGGTTGATTGCTTACGGTATCACTGCAGCTTTGGCAGGTTTTTTTATGGGTTCTGCGGTAAAACCAACACGTTGGGCTATTGAAAAATTCGTGCCACAGCCAGGAGAAGGTCCAAGCCCGGACGCCCAGCAGGCCGGCTTTTTTGACATGCGATTTGTAGGAAAAACGGCTGACGGCCGCACAATCATTACCCGGGTTAGAGGTGATCGCGACCCGGGTTACGGAGCCACAAGCCGGATGCTTGGCGAAGCAGCAACCTGCCTGGCATTCGATATTCCGAAAAATCGGGACGGTGGTTTCTGGACCCCTGCATCGTTGCTGGGCCAGCCGTTGCTGGAACGCTTGACCAGCCGTGCCGGTTTAAGCTTTGACGTACTGGAAACCCGCTAAAACGGGCTCCAGTCAACTGCATGTTGCCGGCTTACCAGAGCCTCTCGTAAAGCTCGGCGATCTGCTGTGCCGTTGGCACTCGCGGATTATTGCCGGGGGACCCAGAAGCCAAGGCCTGTTGAGCCATTGTCGGTATTAACTCAAAGAATTTGGCGCGATCAATTCCAAAGCCGCCAGGGGTGGGTACCTGAAGCTCTTCATTGAGCGCATAGAGTTCTTTGAGCAGTTTCTGATTAGCGCTGTCGGTGGTGTCGGCCTCGTCAGCAACGCCCATGGCTCGAGCGCAGTCTGCGTAGCGTTCGGGTGCTGAGGGAATGGAAAACTCGGTAATGGTTGGTAACAGCATCGCGTTCGATAAACCGTGCGGCACATGAAACGCAGCGCCGATAGGGCGGCTCATGCCATGCACCAACGCCACGGACGCAGCCGAAAATGCGATGCCCGCCAGGGTTGAACCCAGCATCATGGCCTCACGGGCCGGTTTGTTGGCGCCGTCTTTATAGCTGGTACGCAGATTGGGTCCCAGCAAGCGCATGGCGGCCAACGCCTGAGAGTCGCTGTACAGATTCGCTTTCTGACTGACGTAAGCTTCCATAGCGTGGGTCAGAGCGTCTATGCCGGTATCGGCGGTGGTTCGGGCAGGTACGGTCAGAGTCAGGTTGTAGTCCACCAGCGCCGCAACCGGCATAAAGCCAATGCCCACACAGAGCATCTTTTCATCACTGATTTCATCCGTGATGATGGTAAAACGGGTGGCTTCCGAACCTGTACCGGCGGTGGTTGGCACCGCAATTACTGGAATACCGCTTTCATTGACGATGCGCGGAAATTTGTAATCGCTCATTACCCCACCGAAGCGGGCCAGTATCGAAATCGCTTTGGCGCTGTCAATCGGACTGCCACCGCCAAGGGCGACAATGCAATCGTAATCGCCGTTGCGAACCTGCTCAACGCCGGCCTGAATAGAGCCCACTGTGGGTTCCGGGACGGTATCGCTAAACACATCGGCACTGATCGAACGCTGCAACAGGCACGCTTTGAGCGACTCTGCATAGCCCAGTTCGACCATCATCCTGTCGGTAATAATAAGCGGTCGGCTGCAATTCAGGCTGGCAAGTACATTGGGTAATTCTTCACTGGCACCGGCGCCAACCTGCAGGATGCGTGGAAGTATTATTTGCGAGGACATAGTCGATCCCGAAATTTTTGTAGTTATATTAAAGCGCAATCGTCGCGGTGCCACCTGCCAGTGCATCCACACTGTGAGCCAGGCTGATCACCGTACGGCCCGCCAAACGTTGCTCCAAACG
>JBALXR010000021.1:0-6886 GCA_036960525.1 Marinobacter sp. | reverse complement strand
GCGGTGCCACCTGCCAGTGCATCCACACTGTGAGCCAGGCTGATCACCGTACGGCCCGCCAAACGTTGCTCCAAACGGCAGCATATGCGGTCGCGCAGGGCTTTGTCGACACCGGTGAATGGCTCGTCCAGCACGAACACGGCCGCAGGGCTCAGCAGCACTCGCGCCAGCGCGATGCGCCGGGCTTCGCCGCCAGACAGCAAATTGCCGCCACTGCCCAGCCAGGTATCCAGCTGGGCCGGCTCCTCGCCAAAGCGGTCTGCCATCTCGACCAGGTCCAGCACTTGCCATAGATCGGCATCGCTGGCCTGCGGGTTGGCCATTTGCAGGTTCATTCTCAAAGTGTCGTCAAACAGATAGGTTTGCTGAGTCAGGTAAGCAACCGGAAGGCTGCTAACGCTGCCGTCTGATGGCTTTATCAGCCCACTCAAAGCGTCTGCCAGGGACGATTTTCCGCTGCCTGATCGGCCGGTAAACCCTAGCCACTCCCCGGGCTTGAGCTTGATGCTGATAGGGCGGGCCAGCAAAGGCTGAGCGTTGCCGTGGCGCAACTGCAGATCGTAAACCGTGACCGCAAAATCGCCGTTCTCAGGCACTTCCAGGACAGTCGTCTTCGCCAAGGCAGCATCGTTGTACTTGGCGCTCTCTGCGGTATCGCGGTTCAGGCGCCTGGCAGATGCCACAGTGCCGCCAAGGCGAGAAAATGCGTCGGGCAACACGCCATACACCTCGCCCAATCCCAGTAAAGCGATGGGCAGCAAAACCAGCACCGGGCCAGACAGCATTTGCTGCTGGTACAGGCTAAATCCCATCCACAGAGCCAACACCACTGCCAGGTTTATCAACAGGTTTGAGCCTGCCAAGTGCCTGCCAGCTCGAGCCTCAATAGTGCATTGTTCGCTGGTTAACTGCTTGGCCTGCTGCATCAACAAGGCGCTGTGGTCACGGGCACGGCCTGCAGCGGTGAGCTCTGCGTAACCCTCAATGTGCTGAACCAACTGGCTGCGTAGCGTGTCTTGGCGCTCACTCTGAGCCTGAGCCAGGGTATGGGTGCGCAGGTAGACAGCGCCCGTTGCCGATGCAAAAGCCAGGCCCAGGCACGCAGCGACCAAAACGCCGGTTTGTACACTAAACACCGTCGCGGCCAGGATAATTACCCCAACACTTACCAGCGCCGCCAGGGACGCAGGAGCAAGTAGGCGCAGGTAAAGTGTATCCAGTGCGTCTACATCGGTTAGCAAGCGTGATAGCCATTGTGCGCCCGTCATTGGCGAGCGCTCGCTACGGGGCACAAAGGCCAGACGTTTAAATAGGGTTACCCGAATGTCAGCCAACAGTCGTAGCACGGTTTCGTGATTGTAAATTCGTTCCAGGTAGCGGAATACGGTACGCGAAACCGCAAACAGGCGAATGGCCGAGCCGGGCAGATACAGCTCAATCGTGGCCTGAATACCCATGGCGATCAATAAGCCAACCAGAGCTGTTCTGGTGATGAACCACCCAGACAACGCCAACAGAGCGATACCCGCAAGCAGCGTAAGTAGAATCAGAAAAGCGCCAATGAGTAAGCGGTTACGGCGGTGGAAAACCAACTGCAACCAGGGGCGCAGAGCATCAATCATGGTGACCTCCTTCAGCAGTGGCCTGCAACCGGCCATCTACCACCTGCAGTACCCGGTCAGCCAGTGCGAGCAACGCCGTGTGATGGCTGGAAAACACCAGGGTTTTTCCTTGCTGCTTCAATTTGGACAGGGTTTGCACAATGTGTTGTTCGCTTTCGGCATCCAGCGCTGCCGTGGGCTCATCCAGCAGGATCAGGTCATAATCTGCCACCAGAATACGTGCCAGGCTCAGGCGCCGTGACTGCCCACCCGACAGGCCCTGGCCATCTTCCATTACTTTGCTGTAAATGCCCTCTGCACGCTCAGCAAGCAAAGGGCCCAGGCCAACCTGTTTCAGCGCGTCAGCTATCTCATTATCGCTGGCCTGCGGTGCGGTTAAGCGCAGGTTGTCGGCCCAGGTGCCATCAATCAAAAAGCCTTTTTGTCCTAACCAGCCAAACGATTGCTGGCTCGGGGCTTCGCCAAAAATGGTAATGGCACCGCTTTGTGGGGCAATAAATCCCGCTATCATATTCAGTAACGTGCTTTTGCCACCTCCGGAGGGGCCCGTTAGCGCAAGGGCCTGGCCGCGGCCAACGCTGAACGACACCCGGTCAAACAGCAGCTTGTTTTTGCTAAAGCCAGAACCGAAGCCAACGCTGACGTCTTGAACCATCACCCCGGTGCTGTTCTGCGAAGGAGCAGGGCGAACCCGCTGGCCAGTCGACTCTGACGTTTTAAGCCGGCTGAAAATTTCAGCGCCGGCACCCAAGGCGGATGCACGATCGTGATAGTGCTGTGACAACGTGCGCAAGGGTTGAAAGAACTCCGGTGCCAGCAGCAACACCAATAAACCGGAAAACAGCGTTAAATCCGCTGCCGGGCCAAAGGCGATGGAGCCCAACAGACCAAAACCGATATACATGGCTATAACGGCGATGGCCACAGACGAAAAGAACTCCAGCACGGCTGACGACAAAAACGCCACCCGCAGGGTTTTCATAGTGATAAACCGGTATTGGTCCGAGCGCTGTTGCAGAACCTCGGCCGCAGGGCCGGTTTGCTGAAACAGTTGTAAAGTGGTCAGCCCGCGCACCTTATCCAGAAATTGGCCGGACAGGCGGCTGACGGTTTGAAAGTGCTGTTGATTCAGTGATTCAGCGCCCATACCCACCAAGGCCATGAACAGAGGAATCAGTGGTGCCGCCAACATTAAAAATATTGCCGCTAGCCAGTCTAACCAGAATACAAACGCTAGAATCATCAGCGGTATCAGGGTGGCAATCAGCATTTGCGGCAGAAAACGTGCGAAGTAGCCGTGCAGAGCATCAACGTGGTCGAGCCATTCGCGGCTATGAGTGCCAGCAGAGGACTGGTTCAGGCTCACCGGCCCGGTGGCTTGCCAGCAATCATTAAGTTGCTGACGTACCTGTTGGCGCACCTGCTGGCTGCACCGCGACGCCAGAGTGGTTTGCCAGCCTTGAGCCAGTGCCCGCACCCCTAATGTGGCCAACAATCCCAGAAAATACGGGGTTAGTGCGGCCAAAGCGACTTTTTCCACCAGACCCTGGTGAATAATCGTGGCTAACAAGGTCATTTGTACAATGGTAGCAAAACCTGCAAACAAACCAGCTACCGCCGTTCTGGTAACGCTTTTGCTGTGTGTCTTGGCCAAGCCCTGTAACCATTGCTTCACCTCCGCACCAGGTGGGACCGGCGACGAATCACTGGAACCATCGTTACTCAAGGCGCTAGTGTTTCGCGCATCGGGTTCAGCCACTTAGTGGTATCCTTCGGCGCGTACTTTGCCGCGGAATACCCAGTAGGTCCAAGCGGTGTACACCAGCACAAAGGGAATGACAATCAGCAGGCCTATCAGCAGGAACAGCTGGGAATTGTACGCCGACGCGGCATCCCACAGGGTGTAGTCGGGCGGTATTACGTAGGGCCAGCGGCTTACAATCAGCCCGAAATACGTAGTGATGAACAGTCCGATGGTGGCCACGAACGGCATGCCTTCAAGCCGATTGCGCACGGAACGGAAAATTTGAAAAGCAAACAGCAAGGTCAGAACCGGCAATACCCAGATTACGCTCAGATTGTCGAACCAGCGGTCACGTACCATGTCGTCAACGAATGGCGTCCATACACCTATTATGCCGAAAACAACCAGAACCGCCGCAAGCAGAGGGAGGCTGATCTTATACGCCCATTCCTGCAGCCGTCCTTCGGTTTTCATGATCAGCCAGGTGGAACCCAAGAGCGCATAGCCGGCAATCAAGCCAAGGCCAGTCATAATGGTGAACGGCGTTAACCAGTCCATCGCGCCACCGACGTAAACTCGATTGGCGGTTTCATAGCCTTGAATGTAACTCCCTACCACCACACCCTGCGCAAACGCTGCCACGGTGGAGCCGCCGGCAAACGCCCAATTCCACAAATAGCGCGAGCTCTGCGCCTTAAAACGGAATTCGAACGCAACACCCCGAAAGATAAGCCCGGCCAGCATCAGGAACACCCCAATGTACAGAGCGGGCAGCAATATGGAGTAAACCAGAGGAAATGCCGCAAGCAGCCCGGTACCGCCAAGCACCAGCCAGGTTTCGTTACCGTCCCAAACAGGCGCCACCGAATTCATCATGGTGTCGCGATCAGGCTCCGAGGGCGCAAAGGGGAACAAAATCCCCACGCCCAGATCGAAGCCGTCCATCATCACATACATGATTATGCCGAAACCGATAATGAACGCCCACACCAGTGCTAAATCAATCATTCCCATGATCAGTGTCCTCCCTGGGTAACCGGCCGCTCTGTAATTTTACCAATTTCAAATTGAGTGTGCGCCGCAGACAGAGGACGTTTCGGCCGTTCGGTCAGTGACTCAGGCTGTTCATAGTCTGCCTCAAGACCTTCAAACAAAACCCGCATCAAGTAGTAAAGACCGGCCGAGAACACCATCGAATACACCACCACATAACCAATCAGAGTGAACAGCGCCATGGTGCCGGTGAGTGACGGTGTAATGGCCGCTGAGTAATCGAGCATGCCGTAGACCAGCCAGGGCGAACGCCCGGTCTCAGTCACAAACCATCCTGCCAATACCGCAAGAAACGGTGTAATGCTCATGACGCGCAGACCCTGCAGAAACCATCTTGTGCGCCAGAATTTGCCACCACGACGCAGGACCAAGCCCGTCAGCGCGAACAGAATCATCAGCAGACCAAGGGCAACCATCACGCGGAACGACCAGAACACGATCGCAACCGGTGGCTGTTTATCAACCGCGACTTCGTTCAGGCCCAAAATCTCGCCGTTCCAATCGTGGGTGAGCACGAGTGACGCCAGGCTGGGGATACCAATTTCAAAATGGTTGGTCTGGTTTTCCTGATCTGGAATAGCGAACAGCAGCAGAGGCACGTTGGTCCCGGTTTCCCAGTGGCCTTCCATCGCGGCTACTTTCATTGGCTGATGCTCAAGTGTATTCAAACCGTGAAAGTCACCAACGACTGCCTGAGTCGGCGCCACTATCAACAGTAGCCACAAACACATAGACAGCGCTTTCCGGTTGGCCTCTACTTCGCGGCCGTTGAGCAGATACCAGGCGCTCACGCCGGCGACAACAAAGCCACCTGTGAGGAACGATGCCAGCACCATGTGGGTAAAGCGGTAGGGAAAGGAAGGATTAAAAATCGCTTCGGTCCAAGACGTCACGTAAAAAATACCGTCACGCAGTTCGACGCCTGCTGGTGTGTGCATCCAGCTGTTGGCCGATAGAATCCAGAAGGTCGATATAAATGTTCCGGTCGCCACCATAATGGCCGCAAACAGATGCACACCGGGCGGTACTTTATTACGGCCAAACAGCAAAACGCCCAGAAACGCTGCTTCCAGGAAGAACGCCGTTATTACCTCATAGGTCAGCATTGGCCCTAGAAAATTGGCAGTCGCTTGGGAAAAGTTGCTCCAGTTTGTACCAAACTGAAACGACATAACTATCCCGGATACCACGCCCATGCCAAAAACCACGGCAAAAATCTTGGTCCAGAACGAGGACAGGCGAACCCACGATTGATTGCCAGTTTTAAAGGCCAGGCCTTCCAGCACGGCGATATAAGAGGCAAGACCCACAGTGAATACTGGGAAAATAGCGTGGAAAGACACCACGAACGCGAATTGTATTCGCGACAACAACACGGGATCGAGTTCCATAGAACCTCCGGTAACATCTCACAAAGAACCACGGGGCTTATGCCCCTGGCGGCGACTGCCTTTGGTATCTTTCGTGTTGTTGTTACCAGCAGGTTATTGCATCCTACAATCTTATACAGCCATGCGCGTCGGACAGATTGTCGCACTCATGACATAGATTAAGAACCTAAGGTTGCGACTTACCAAAACTATATCTTAGCGAGATAAATTAACAACTTACAGGCGTGTCACGAATGGGGTTTTACCAAGAAAAAATACTACCGCACCTAATTGCCAAAGTGTGCGCCAGTAAAGACCTGATGGCGTTGCGCCAGAGCTTGGTGCCCAGGGCAAAAGGTATCGTGCTGGAAGTGGGAATGGGTTCGGGCATCAACCTCGCGCTTTACAAGCCTGGCGAGGTTACGCGGGTATACGGCCTGGAGCCGTCGGCCGGTATGCGTCACAAAGCCATCGAAAATGCCAACCGATCACCAGTGCCGCTAGAGTGGTTGGATTTGCCTGGCGAGGAAATTCCGCTCGCAGACGCAAGCGTAGATACACTAGTGCTGACGTTTACTCTGTGTAGCATTGCCGGTTGGGAAAAAGCACTAATCCAAATGAAAAGAGTGCTGCGAGCCGATGGCAAACTGCTGTTTCTGGAACACGGCGAGTCACCCGATGCCAAGGTGCAGCGCTGGCAACACCGAATAACGCCGGCCTGGAAACGCATTGGCGGCGGCTGCCACCTAAACAGACCTATTGCCGACCTGATCCGCAGCGCAGACTTCGATATCGTTGAGCTAGACACCTTCTATCTGGAAGATACGCCGCGCATTGCCGGCTACATTTACCGGGGTGTTGCAGTGCACCCAGAGCGGATCGTTTAAAATAGAAGGCAATCCGAATTGCGTTAGCGAACGCGGCCTTATACAATTCCTCGCTCAAAAACATCCCCTCGAAATGCTCCGATGGTGGAATAGGTAGACACAAGAGACTTAAAATCTCTCGACCTCACGGTCGTGCCGGTTCGATTCCGGCTCGGAGCACCAGCATTATCAACAAGTTGCAACTCTCTTCGCTCTAAAGCTCGACAGCCT
>JBALXR010000020.1:8951-33707 GCA_036960525.1 Marinobacter sp. | reverse complement strand
CGTGTTTACCCAGCGCCGGATTCTCCATGGGTGCACGAACCTTCAGAATAAAGTCCGAGTCACTCCACAAAGCGCCGGCATCCGCTGCAATGGTCGCGCCAACGGCCTCATAAGCCGAATCATGATAGTGCGCCGCCTCGCCTGCGCCCGTCTCGACCGCAACCTGATACCCCAGCCCAATCAGTTTGTGTACCGAGGGTGGCGTTGCCGCAACCCGTCGCTCATCTGTGTAAATTTCCTTTGGAATACCGATCTTCATATAGAGATATCCTTCAGCTAAACCGATGAACTGGATGAATACTGTCTATATCCTAGTGCAACTTCAGGACATTGTCCGCCTTACGCTTTAATTGCGAACAACAGAAATCTCGATTAGCCCAAAACAGATCTGTACCAAATCACGCTTAACTTATCCCTGCGCGGTGGCGCGTAGATACTTTGCCAGCTAGGTTGAAATAGTGCTGCCGCTTTGTGCGTTGGTTTTTCGCGTCATATGTATGGCAGCGCATGTTCATCAACGGGCAAAACAAGCGCCCCTAGGCTAAATAGAGGATAAAGTATTATTCTGGAAGGAAAAACAGCGTTAATTACCGGTGCAGGACGAGGTATTGGCCAAGGTATCGCCATGTCACTGGCGGGGGCGGGGCCAATGTTGTAGCGGCAAATCTGGACATTAACATTGCCGGGCAAACCGCAGAAAAAGTCCGGCAATTGGGGCGTAAAAGCTTAGCCCTGGAAGTGGACGTTATGGACCCAGATTCAATTAATAAAATGGTGCAACAGGCCGAGGAGCACATGGGGCAACTTGCGGTGTATTTAGCCAGCGCCGCCCACGTTACCGGGCAGGCCATTGCGGTGGATGGCGGATTTTCGCTTTGACGGAAAAACGCTTCCAGAATCGCTCTATCTGAACACGCGCCAAACTGGCTTTTCACCCACTCACAAAACATCAAAAGCGAAACCAGTTGGGCCCCTCTGCACCGGACCCCAACTGGCTAGACATTGAAGCGACGTGTGCTTTCGGCAATCACGTTGGCATACTCTGCCAAACGTTGATTTTGCCTGCCAAGCTCAGCACCAATGGAGTGTGTTTCGACGCTTTGACCGCGAATTTCTTCCATTTTTTGCGCGATATCATCGGTAGTGACGGAAATCTCCTCAACGGCGACAACAACCTGGTCCATTTCCGAATTCAAGGTAACAATCGACTGAGCCACTCCTCCCATAGCACCTGCAATCTGCGACGCATGGTGCTCACCTTCTTTCGCGATTTTTAGCCCGTTATTAGCCAGTGTGTCCATACTGGTGGTTTGCGTGTTGAGCTCGTCAATAATGCCGACAATGTTGGTGGTGGCCGCAACGGTTTTTTGCGCCAGAGTACGAACTTCGTCAGCCACCACCGAAAAGCCGCGCCCGGCGTCACCCGCCCGCGCCGCTTCAATCGCAGCGTTTAGCGCCAGCAGATTGGTTTGGTCAGCCAGGCTGTTGATAACGCCAATAATGCCCGTGACTTTGGCGCTGGCCTGGATAAGCAGTTTGACATGGCCGTGGGTATCTTGAATCACGCCTGACAAAAGGCGCACCGAGGTCACGCTGTCTTCAATCACTCGGGCCCCGGATTGCGCTGACTCGTTGGCGGCCTGGGTAGCAACACCCACTTGCGAGGTGCGTTCGGCCACGTCGTTCAGGGTGACGGATATTTGCTGACTGGCCGTGGCCGCCAGAATAGTTTGTGATTCAACTATTTCGTTGTTTTGCGTCAGTCGAATCATAGTCTTTTCAAACTCGTGATGAACCTCAATCAGATCCCTTGTGCCTGCGATGGACTCTTTCATCAACACGCCGATTTTGTCGATCATCTGATTCGTTGCTCTGCCCAGGGTGTTGAATTCGTCGTTTGGATTATTACCGAGTGGCAGTTTCTTGCTTAAGTCGCCCTCTGACACCCGCGACAACAGTTCAACCACGCGATTAAGCTGACTAACCAGAGCCCGCGAGGTAAGGAACAGCACCAGAACCAACAAAGGTGCGAACAGTAAAATAGAACCAATACTGACCATTTTGGCCGACGCTTTGGCGTTTTCAGCGTTCAGAAGAGTACTCGCAATAAGACCGGATTGCAGAGACTCAGATTGCGCTATAACTTGCTGCTGAAGGTTGTCGCCGGCTTTTTCCGCACTGTTGGAACTAGTGGAAATTTGCTGAAGAACGGCATCAGCTCGGCCAAACGCGGCACGGTACTCGCGGGTTTTTTCGCCCAGCACGATATCTTCCCACTCGTACTCTTTAACGAAGTCTTCCAGCACCTTTATAGCTCGGCTTGGGGCTTCCGCCAGCGCGGGATCGCGAGTGTTGATGTAATTATAGGATGTTCTCTCGATTTCAAGAATAGCCTCTTCAATCAGGCTGAATGACTCCTGCTGGAGCTGTGCCAGAACGACAGCGAGTTCCTGGCGAATCCCGGCGTTGCCAGCCAGCCCGAGCGACATTACCTGCCGTAGCCATTCCCGACGCAGCGTCACATAACGTTCAGCTTCCGCATGAATAGATTCCGCAAAGCGGATGCTGCCTGGATCGTTCAACTGAGTTGCTTGGCGCTGCAGTACTTTGGCGTCTGACGTCAACTCATCCAGCTTCGCCAGCAGCTCATTCTGGTCGCCCTCGGAGAGCGTGCTGAGTTGTTTTTCAACCGTGTTCCATTTGGTGACAAGCTTACTCGCGCTCGTTTCGTAGCGTGATATCTGATAAACGGACTCATAAGAGGATGAAACAGCCTCTAATCCCCAGAAAATAGCACCGGCGATAATGGTCAAGCCAGCCAGTGTTACAACGATGAGCATCCGGAACTTCTGGTGCCAGGACAAATTGAACTTCACGATAGAGTCTCCATTGTGGTTATGGGTTATACAAGCACGGCATTTAATCTAGAGACCCAGCTCGGGTCAACACGAAAACTCCTGTTCCGTCAGCAACGTATCGGCATCACGAACAATAACTTGAGTTTTTTAATGCTTAAATAACCATTCACAAAAAACGACGAAGCCCAAAATGTGCTAGGGTCTCTTCCCTGACGTGCGAGCTACCAAGCATTTTTCTTATGCTATAGCCATCCGAGCGCTTCCCTCCGGCGTTTTCTCGACATCTCGCACTCAGATCCGTGGTCTTCCCACTCCTGACCCTCTGTCGCCTCCGACAGTTGCTGTCTACACCCTATTCCGCCATCGGTTAATCCGAATTTGGTGTGTCTCATTGCGAAACCTCGTGAATTGATCGTTACCGTTCAACGCTGAGCCCTTTTTCGCTTCCAGTTGTCGCCCTGGCCGCTCTTGCCCGGTGCTCGATACAACGCCCTAAACAGGAGTTACTATGAGTTTTAAAATTGCCATTCTAGGTGCAGGTCCAAGCGGCCTGGCCCAATTACGTGCTTTTGAAGCCGCCCGCGACGCCGGTGCAGATATCCCCGAAATCGTATGCTACGAAAAACAGAGCGACTGGGGCGGGCTTTGGAACTACACCTGGCGCACCGGCCTGGACGCCTATGGCGAGCCCGTGCACAGCAGCATGTACCGCTATTTATGGTCGAACGGCCCCAAGGAATGTCTGGAGTTCGCGGATTACAGCTTCGAAGAACATTTCGGTCGCCCTATCCCGTCTTACCCGCCCCGCGCCGTGTTGCGCGACTACATCATGGGCCGTGTGGCCAAGAGCAATGTACGACAGTACATTCGCTTTAACACCGCGGTGCATTGGGTTGACCACAGCGAAGCCACCGGCAAGTTCGCGGTTACGGTACGAGACCTGAAACAGGACGAACTGAGCACCGAAGAGTTCGACCATGTCATCGTTGCTACCGGGCACTTTTCGACCCCCAATGTGCCCTATTTTGAAGGCCTGGAGCAGTTTCCCGGCCGTGTGTTGCACGCCCACGATTTCCGCGACGCTTGCGAGTTCAAAGGTAAAGATCTTTTGCTGATCGGCAGCAGCTATTCCGCAGAAGACATCGGCACTCAGTGCCACAAGTACGGCGCCAATTCGGTCACCTTCAGCTATCGCTCACAGCCCATGGGCTTCGACTGGCCGGAATCTTTCACCGAGGTGCCGTTACTAACGGAAGTGATCGGCAAGACGGCCCATTTCAAGGATGGCACCAGCAAAAACGTCGACGCGATTATCCTGTGTACCGGGTATCAGCATCACTTCCCGTTCCTGCCCAACGAACTGACGCTGACCACGCACAACCGGATGTACCCGGAAGGTTTGTACAAGGGCATCGTTTCCCTGGCCAATCCCAAACTGATATTCCTTGGCATGCAGGATCAGTACTACACCTTCAACATGTTCGACGCCCAGGCCTGGTATGCCCGTGATGTTATGCTCGGCCGAATTTCACTGCCAGCAAACGACGCCATGGCGGCCGATAGCCATGAGTGGGTCGCCCGTGAACTGAAGCTCGCCGATCCGGTCGACGAGATCGATTTTCAAGCCGCCTACATACAAGATCTGCTTGAACCTACCGACTACCCAGCGTTCGATGTAACCGCCGTTGCCAATATTTTCAAGCAGTGGGAACACGACAAGGAAGCGGACATTCTTGGCTACCGCAACAAGAGCTACCGCTCCACGCTGACGGGCACACTGGCACCGGTGCACCATACGCCCTGGATGGATGCGATGGACGACTCCCTCGAAGCCTTCCTGAATGTTAAGCAAACCCAGCCGGCAAAGGAGACTGTATGAATCAACCAAGTCTGAGCCAGGCTCGGTCGCGATTCACCTCCAGCAGCATACGCTGGGGCTTTATGTGGGCCATGTGGGCCGCCGTGCTTTGGGGTGCCTGGTACGTGCCAGGGTCCGCTGTTTGGTTTGAAGCGCCTTATATTAATTTAAGCTTCGATACCAACGCCCAGTTTTTGCTGGCCGCGGCGGTGCTGACCACCTTTAACGCCATTGCCGTGTTGTTCTTTCTGTTTGTCTGGAACGGCGTACTGGGCAAATTGGGGGAATACGTTCGCACCATCAGGCAGATGCGTTATATATCCAAGTGGTTCTTCATCGGCGCCATATTCGGCGGCCCGATGGCCATCTTTGGCTCGTATCTCGCGATCGGCTACATAGGCGGGGCCTTCGCGGCTATTTCCGCGCTGATGTACCCCATCATCGGCGCCACCCTGGCCAGGCTCTGGTATCAGGAGAAGATCACCAAACGCGCAGCGGTGGGTATTTTTATCATCCTGGCTGGTGGCGTAACAGTCTATGCTCCCGGCATTATTGCTGAAATTACAGGCACCGGCGACGCCGGCTGGCTTGGCTATCTAGGCGGCGCAATGGCCGCGATTGGCTGGGGCGTAGAGGGAGCAATTGCAGGCCGCGGGCTGGATGTGGCCGATCCGGATGTGGGCATTACGGTAAGGTTCACAGCTGAAGTTCTGTATTGGGTTCTGCTGATTTTACCAGCGATCTACCTTTTCACCGACCAACCGGTTGTGGAACTGGTCATCGCCACGTTCAATTGGGCTGTCATCGGCTGGCTGATGTTGGCGGGCGTAAGCTTCGCGTTCTGCTATGTCTCCTGGTACAAGTCGTTCCCACTAATCGGCGTTGGGCGAGGTCAAGCGATTGCGGCGTTGTACGGGCTTTTTGCCGTCATCTTCCTCGCCGCGTTCACCCTCGAATTTCCGGATTGGAACTTCCTTGCAGGTTTGGCCCTGTTCGTAATAGGCGGGTTTGTCATGTTCACGGAAAGCGACGAAGTGCTTGAGGTAGTGCGCGCCGTGTCGAGCGACACAAAAACGTCCACCGCCACCGCGAGTGCGGCCAACTCATGATCATTGGAGCAACCCATGAATAAATTACACATGAAAGGCCGCATTCTACAGCTGATCCATGACCGGCAGCATGGCGGCATCTGGGACTGGCAAATAACCGATGCGGTGATGAGTGAATACGGCCTTAGCGGTGCCTACTGGCGCGGCAATACACGCGTCACACTGACGGACCTGTTCTCCAGCGGCATCATCGAGAGCGTTGAAGAAGAGCTCGATCACCAGGCCTATTTTGGCGCTGGCCGCGTGCTGTTCAAATTCAGGCTCAACGACTTCGGTCGTCAACGGATGCGCGACACTGCACTGGCCTGATAGCCGGTTCCACCTACAATTTTCACCAAGGAGACACTATGTCTGATTTCTGGGGTTATCCGGGGGCTGACATGCTCGCCGTTGTCGTCATTATTGTGCTCAGTGGCCTGGCCCTGTACCAGGCACGCACCTTTGTAACCAAGCTTTAAACGCAAACGCTGGCCGCCCTTTCGGGTGCGCCAGCACCCATTGTGGTCACACCTTCCCCGTATGGTTTCCTTCAAACGTTGATAGATATAGGTCTTCAACCTTATCTCTGGCCCACTGGGTTCTGCGTAAAAACTTTAACGACGATTTGATGGACGGATCGCTTTTAAAGCAGTTTATGTTGATTCTTTGAGCCAATCCCTCCCAGCCGTAATGTTGTTCCAGCCTGGTAACAATCTTCTCAAGCGTAACTCCGTGCAATGGGCTGTTCGGTTGTTCTTCACTCATACTTTAAATACACCGTTATTCATTGAGGGGGAAACCGATGGCATCCCGACCGAAGACTAATAAAATCTTCGAGCCTGACTGATCCGGCCGCGCCAATAGTAGCCATTGAGGGATGAACGCATAACGCCGGACGATGTCGATGCGTGAATAAAACTGTCATCGCCCATGTAGATTCCGGCGTGCTGACCCTCTCCATTTATATTAAAAAACACCAGATCGCCGGTGCGCAGGTTGTCCAGGGGAACTCTTTCTCCGGCGGCCAGCATCTGATGAGTGGTGCGGGGTAAGCGGCGCCCTATGGCTTCGTGGTATGCAGTAGTGATGAAACCGGAGCAGTCAAAACCGCGGGCAGATGTGCCTCCGTAGCGATAAGGCGTGCCTTCATAGCGCTCGAACACCTGCCAGAGTTGCTCGGCTGCAGCCATTTCGTTGCCGGTAACGGGCCGCTCTGACGGCTGCCAGCGATTGTTACCTGATGTACCAAGATCCTGATTGCTGGCGCAGCCGCCAAGGCCAAACAGTATCGCGATAGTAAACAGCAGTAGCAGCGATCGCCATGCCATTGGAATTGCCCTCGAAACGTTCAGCGTTGACCTACTGTAAAAGCCCGCGTGCTCCGTGTCAGGTTAAACATTGCGTTTATGTGTGTGCCGGTTGCTTGCGCCCCGTAACTGCAAACGCTACACCGGTGATAGAAACCACACCACCGGCTATGGCCAAGACACCCAGGCGCTCATCGAACAACCAAAACGCTTGTAGCGCGGTGACCGGTGGCACCAAATAAAACAGACTGGCCACCTGCGACGCCGCACCCCGACGAATCAGCAGCATGAGCAATAGAATGGCGCCGATCGATACCCCGAACACCAACCACGCCATGGACAACTGTAATTGGATGTTCCAGACCACCTCGCGGGTTTCAAGCGTGAACGCACCGACCGCGAAAAACACCGAGGCGGCGCTGTACTGAATAAAGGTCCCCGCCACCAGGTTAACGCTCTCGCCATGGCGCTTCTGGTAAACCGTGCCTACCGAGATACCGAGCAATGACAGCATCGCCCACCCCAAGGTCCACAAGGGAAAGCCCTCTATCCCTGCCCCGCCACCCAGCTTTTCCGTCAGCACCAGGCTTACGCCCAGCAATCCCAACGACAAACCCACCCACTGCCGAAGCGTAACCGACTCACGCAATATCACGACCGCCGCCAACGCCGTAACCAGCGGCTGCAGCCCAACAATCAGGGAAATAATCCCGGACGGCATACCACCCTGAATGGCGTAGTACACACCACCCAGGTAACAGCCATGCACCAGCAAACCGGTAACCGCAGTGTGTCCCGCCCCGCGCCAAGACGGCCAAGTAACCTTTAGCGCCAGCGCCAGTAAACCCAACAGCGCCAGCGTGAACATCATCCGGTAAAGCAGCAACGTGAAAGGTTCAGCGTAGGGCAAGCCGTACTTGGCACCAATAAACCCGGTGCTCCAGAGCCAAACAAACAAAGCGGGCACAACATAAACCTGAAAAGCGGAACGCATGCAAATAGCCTTGTAAACATGGATTAGTAACTGAACTCCGGAATGCGCCTATTTTCCAGCCATAGCGCTGGTAAAGCGAGAGGTTCCACAATGAAGTTGAACTTAACCACCGGTGAGTTCGGCCGGGCCGTGACATTCCTGTTCCAGCCAGACTTCTCCAAACTTGCTACTTCGGGCGTTCTGGTGGCAATTAGCTGGATTGGCATGCTAGGGGGCAAGATGGAAAAGGAACTGGCGCTGTCAAAGCCTGTGTTTCGCCTGTGGTACATCACCGTGCGCTGCATTACGCCAGTGGCTGTGGGTGCGGTGTTTATCTATAACCTGTTCGGATCGCGAGCGGCGTTGGGCAAGTGGCCGGTCTGTAACGGATCCTGCTCTTGCCATATCTACGCCACGGCGCATTAGGTGCCGCTAGAGCACTTTTCGTTCTGTGGATTTATTGCGGGAGGGGGGACTTGGATTAGCCGCGTCGAGCCATCACTCTGGCCTGACGCGGTATATGCAAACGTGTGTTTTTACGTTTTAAGCAGCAACTCTCTGTACCGCCACATAATGGGTGACTTTATCGCCATCCATTACCGGTGAAACCTTCCATTCAATCTTGAAAGGCGTGCCGTCCTTGCGATAGTTGATGGTGCTGCCGTGAAAAGTTCGATTACTCTTCAAATCTTCAGCTAACTGATCCGTCACCGCTTTTTCGGTTTCTGGCCCCTGCAACAGCCCGGGGGTTTTGCCGAGAACTTCATCTGCTGAATAGCCGGTAAGATCGGTAAACGCCTGATTCACATAAATGATGACTGAATTCTTATGGTCTTCAGTGGCGTCTGTCACCATAACTGATTCGAAAGCGAGCCCCGCAACAGACTTAAAAAGCGGGGATTGCAGTAGCTCTTTGGAATTGTTCATATATCTCCTTTTGAACGGCAAATAACCTTCCCTTTTATGGGGAACGTACTGTACTTACGCTTTGCGATCGGATTTGTATCAATTACAAAAAATCAATAAACAGGGAGACGTCTCTGAACCTGTCAGTTCTGGGTGCCGGCGTCGGCCGTTCCCGTGGAAGACCCTGCCTGCTCTTCCCAATATCTTGCCTGTTCAGCATTCTCTTGCACGCCGGTGCCTGTCCGGTAGGCCTTTGCTGTTTGCTCTATACCGAACGGGTCGCCTGACTCTGCCATCCTGAGGTACCACTGGAAGGCCTTTGTGTCACTCCGCTCCACCCCTTTGCCTTCCGCGTACATGTTGGCGACGTTCAGCATACCTTGGCGGTTGCCATCCTCGGCCAGGGCCTTATAGCGCTCAAACGCCAGGTCATACTGGCCCATTTTGTACACTGCGTAGGCTTCCAGAACCCGGATCATATCCCGGGCAACACGGGTTTGGTCGTCTGCCGGCTGCGCTTGTGTTGTGTGCGGTGCCAGAGCGATCAGGACAGCGAATGCTATTGCCTTGAGTGCGTGCCTGCTGGATTGCATAGGGGCGCCCCTTACTGTTGACCGGATAAAATATGGTGCAGGCCGCTGCATTCCACCATGGGATCGTCGCAGTTGACGACGATGTCGGAACGGGCAATCACATAACTCTTACCGGTAATAGTGTTCTTTACCATCTGGACCTCGCCGCTGCGCTCCACCGCACTAAACTCGCCAATGAAGCTGGTTTCCCGCAGGGAAACGGTTTCCAGCCGGTCACCGGGTTTGATGGTGCCTTCGTAGTTCATCAATGCCAGCCGCGCCGATGTTCCGGTACCGGTGGTGCTGCGGCAAATAACGCCAGGATGCACATACGTAGCGGAACGGGAGCGGTAATAGCCCTCACCCACATGCTCCACCGGCCCCATAAAGTGCAGGAACGGCAAGGGCCCCACATCGCCCAACGTGTGATGGGAGAAACCCCGTTCCGCCTGCACCGCCTCAACAATGGCGTGAGCCGCCTCGGCAAGCCTGCGCTCTTCATCCAGCGTAAGATCAAACCCCAGCTCTTTCGCATCCACCAGAGCATAGAAACCGCCGCTGTAAGCAACGCTGTAGGTCACCAGTCCCAGGGATGGCACCTCAACGGTCGCCCTGTAGGTATCAATATAGCTGGGCAGGCCTTCACAGGTGATGGATTCCACTACTCCGTTGCGAACCGTTGCGTCTATCTCCACCAGACCCGCCGGCGACTCCAGCAGGAACTGCTGCCTGCCTTCGCGCTTGGGCACAATGCCCGCTTCCAGAACGGCGGTAGCCGTACAAATGGTGTTAGAGCCGGAGTAAATCGGATAACCCATTACCTCCATGATGATATACCCGGCCGCAGCCCGCGGATCTGTCGGCGGCACGAGCAGGTCTACCGACATTTCTGGAATACCGTGGGGCTCTTCCAGCAACAAACGGCGCAAGCCATCGGCATTGTCCCGCAGGTATTCCATCTGGGCTCGCACGGTATCCCCTGGTAGCGGAGCAATGCCGCCGGTAACAATCCGGCTAACATCGCCACCGGCATGGGTATCCATCAATTGAATGGTCAGTTCCGGTTTCATCACACGTTCTCCAGGGTGAAAGGCCTGCCATGTTCATCCCACTGCGCGTCGGGAACAATCACAATCTTGCCGAGGTAATTGCTTCCCCGATTCACAAAATAGGCCTCGGCATGATGCAGATCCGACAGTTTGAACGCACCGTGAAGCACCGGCTTCAGTTGCCCGCCGCGAATCCAGGCCATGAGCTGATCGGCTTCCTCACGGGTACCGTGAGACACCCCGAAAATCTGTACCTGATAAAGGTAAACGCGGGTCCAGAGAATCTCGCTGATGTTGCCACCACTGGCACCGGCGATGCTTAGCCGCGGGTAGGTGCTGCGGGCGTTCATATCAAAGATCATGGTATCGATGAAGATGTCGGTCATCTCTCCGCCAACAAGATCCATTACTGCGTCAAACGGCTTGCCGCCTGTGACGGCCTTTACCCGTTCAACAAAGCTGTGCATATCCGAACGGTCCAGAACGGCCTCAGCCCCAAGCTTAAGCAACGCATCGGCCTTGTCGTCTTTACTCAGAGCGAAAGGAATGGCACCCACAATGCGGCACAACTGGATCAGCGCGGTACCCACGCCACCACTGGCACCGGTAACCAGCACTCGTTCGCCCGCCTGGATATTGGCCGAGGTCACCATGTGGTAGGCGGTCTGGTAAGAGCACATGCCCATGGAGGCCAGTTCAGCATCCGACAGCTCCGGGTTGGAAATGTGATAAAACTGTTCCGAAGGCAGCGCGACATATTCTGCATAGCCGCCGTCAGCACCGTGGCCGTAGTAATCAGGTGTGAGGTTGATATCCCTGCGGGCATCGGCGTAGATGTTGAAATCCAGTAACCCTCGCTCGCCCAGACGGCTTTCACTCACATCCTCACCCACGGCCACAACGCGACCGGCGATGTCGGCCCCCTGAATGCGGGGAAAAACCAGCGTCGGCTTGCCACCCATCTGGAAGGAGGTCATCTCCCCCTTTTTGGTTGGGTAAAGCCCTTCGCGAGCCTTGCGGTCGGTATTGTTCTTGGCGGTTGCCGTCACCAGCACCAGTACCTGACCGGGCGCCGGTTGCGGTGTTGGTACATTCTGATATTCGAGCTTGTCGATCCCACCGTGACCGGTTAGAACCATGGCTTTCATACTCGTAGAAATCATTAGCGCGTGCCCTCGAAGCTTTCTGTATTAACCTATGGAATTCGCCGAATGGCTGACCGGTCTTGCCATTGCATCTCAGACCAGGGGCAGTTCAGACTTTCTATCTTTTTGTCTCTCAACCAGACTGTTTGCCCCTGATAATCATGTGATTTCCAGCTTTCTGTCACTTTTATACAAAATCCGGGGCGATCAGGAAGAGCCTTAATCGTTGTTTTCGGATACCCCGCCGGCATTTCACCAATCACAGCGGAATCCAGGTCATCTAAAGTAATGGCCTCTTTCTGTGTTGAACAACCGCCGACAAAAACGGCAAAAACAATCAGTATGAATTTTTTCATACGCTCGTCCTCGTTCGCAGTAGAACATTCATAGTCAGGGATACCTACATCCTAGTGCAACTTTAAGGCATTTCTGGCCGTACGCTTTTTACGACAGAAACAGACCAGAATGAGCCAAAACACGCCTGTACCCGGGATCGTAAATCTGTGCCAGAAGTCGCAAAAAACGCTGACAGCCAAGATGTGTTAACCTATTGGTTCTGGCATACGAGTTATCAAGTATTTTTCCTGCTTGACCAGTTCGAGCGCTTTCCTCCGGCGTTTTCTCGAGATCTCGCGTTTCATCGGCGGCCTGACCGCCCTCGGCCCTCTGTTTCACAGACAGATACAGCCTTTTCAAAGACAGATACAGCCTTCATAGCATTGCGCCATTGACACATTCGACCCTGGCGCGCATGACCTGAAAAACGAAGTCATTGTGACTTTTGGACGCGCCATTTTGAGCGCCGGGCAACTATCGTGCTTTAAAAAAGCTCGCGGTGCCGTCGTTGCCGTCTATTTTTTTGCCCAGATATAATTTTGAACTTAAAACGAAACAGGACTTTGCCTGTAATCAAAGAAAGAAAGTAAGAGATAAAAAGACAAACGATCAATTACCGATAACAATACTTTTCGGAGATGTGTATGAGATTTTTCAACAAAATTGCTACTGCCGCTGCAGTGAGCTCACTGGTACTTGGCGCAACTGTAGCCCAAGCCGATTCGAAAGAACCTATTGTAATTGCCACCCATAACTGGACCAGCCAAATCACCATGGCGTACGTTATTGGCGGTATCTTTGAAAGCATTGGCAATAACGTTTCTTACGTACCTGCTGATAGCCAAGCAGTTTACGAATCAGTTCGTAACGGCGACGTTACCATTGCCCATGAAGTCTGGCAGTCTACTTTTGGCAAGTCTTTTAACAATGCTTTAGACGCCGGCGGCATTATTGATGTAGGCACGCACGCCTCTCTTACTCAAGAAGAGTGGTGGTACCCTGCGTATGTAGGCGATTTATGCCCGGGCCTACCCTCTTGGGAAGCACTGAACGATTGCGCCGAACTGTTTGCAACGCCAGGCAGCGGTGGCAAAGGCCGTTATCTTGACGGGCCTATGGATTGGCATGGCCAGGAAACCCTGGACCGCATTGAAGCACTTGATATGAACTTTACCGCCAAGTTTGCCGGATCATCCGGTGCACTTTGGGCTGAGCTAGAGTCTGCAGCGAAAGACAACCGCGCCGTGGTGGTCTTTAACTGGTCACCTAACTTCACCGATGCCGGTGACGGTGGCAGCTTCGTTGAATTCCCCGCGTATACCGCAGGCTGCAAGAAGTCAGACGGCGGTGATGGCAAGTGTGGTTCGCCCCCGGCAGGTTGGTTGAAGAAAGCCGCTTATTATCAAATGCCCGCAAAATGGCCAACTGCTTATAAAATCTTTAACAACGTATCCTTTACCAAAAGTGATATCGGCAACATGGCAGCATTGGTAGACATCGATGGTATGTCCCACGAAGCAGCCGCTGCTAAATGGCTGGCTGATAACGAAGCAACCTGGAAAGCCTGGTTGTAAGCTAAATACGCTAACCTGAGTGCGCTGCATTCAGGTTAGCTATTATATTAAAAATCTCTATTTATTTGTTCTTTTTTTTCAGTGACAGCAGTGCTTTTGACACGGTGCAACAATAATCTATTGCACTTGTTAGTCCAATATATTCACTGAATTATTGCCATCAAACCTATCTTTTAGCACCTCTTTTTTTACAGGAATTTGATTATGTCAACGTCAGCTCAGCCGGTCATCAAGTGCGAGTCTGTCTATAAAATTTTTGGCGATAACGCTGTAAAAATTCTGGAAAAATCCGGCGGAAAAGTAGATACAGCAGCTTTACTTAAAGCAGGATGTGTTATTGGTGTTAACAACGCTTCTTTTGAAGTGCACAAAGGTGAAATGCTCGTTATTATGGGCCTGTCAGGTTCTGGCAAATCAACACTTTTACGCTGCATTTCACGCCTGATAGCCACAACTGCAGGCGATATTTTTATTGATGGTGAAGACCTGCTTGCGATGAATGCAAAGGAACTCATCAACATTCGCCGTAATAAAATGGGCATGGTGTTTCAAAGTTTTGCCCTTCTGCCTCACAAAACTGTTCTGGAAAACATTGCCTTACCACTACAGGCAAAAGGCATAAGCACCCGCGACAGCATGAGCCGTGCGATGGACATGGTGAACCTGGTAGAGCTCACAGGTTGTGAAAACGACTTTCCGCGCCAACTCTCCGGTGGTCAGCAACAACGCGTTGGCATTGCCCGTTCATTGGCCGTGGAACCTGAAATCTGGTTTCTTGATGAGCCCTTCTCGGCTTTGGACCCACTGATTCGCAGGGAGATGCAAGACGAGTTCCTGCGCTTACAAAGTGTGCTGCACAAAACCATCTTATTCGTTACCCACGATTTCGACGAGGCGCTACGCCTTGCCGACCGCATTGCCATTATGAAAGACGGCGTTATCGAACAAATTGACACCCCGGCCAACATCGTGCTGAAGCCGGCCACGGAATACGTCGCCAAGTTCACCCGTGGCGTACCTCGTGAGCGCGTACTTTCGTGCAAAAGAATCATGGAAGAATACGACGCAACCGCCAAGATGAGCGACGTTACTGTCTCTGCCGATGCCATTATCGAAACCGTAGCCGGATCCGTGCTAACCGAGCAAAACCCAGTGGCGGTCATTGATGCCGAGGGTAATATTGTTGGCGCTTTAAATCGCAACATTATGATAGACGTCTTGTTTGGTGAAACTAACAGCATGCCAGTTAATAACTAAGTTATGAGCAAAGCCTAATGCACTATTTTATCGAACATAAATGGACGCAGTTTGTCGCCTTACTGGTGGTGTTCTTTGCGCTTGTAATGGCCATAGATCCGGCCACGGGCGGCAACCTGTGGCGCCTGCAAGAAACCCAATTCTGGTTGCTGCCTGACGTTGTTAACGATGGCCTTAAGTTTCTCATCAATGATTTTTGGGTGGTCGAGACTTACGATGCCGAGTTAGAAATCACCGAACAGTCGACCATGATGAAAGAGTTTACACGCGACTTGTCTGGCGTGGTTCTGTTCAGCATCAACCTGATTCGTGAGCTCCTGTTAGGGGGCGTTAAAACCGTTGTGGCTTTTACCAGCTGGGATTTTATCAGCGCGAACGAGTGGGCTCGAATTCCAGCACTGCCATGGCCCGCTGTTGCTGCGGGTGCCTTTTTAATAGGGCAGTATCTTGGTGGCCGCAACCTGTCGCTTCTAGCCGGCATCAGCACCATTTACATTGCGGTGTTTGGTCAGTGGACACCCGCCATGCAAACCTTATCGTTTGTGTTGGTGGCCGTGCCCTTATCGGTTTTTCTGGGGTTAACCTTGGGCATCATCGCCTTCAGGAACAAAACCTTCGAATCCATTCTGGCGCCACTGTTGAACGTGGCGCAAACCATGCCCCACTTCTCGTACCTGATCCCCGTAGTGGTGTTCTTCGGCATTGGTGACCACGCGGGTGCTATTTCAACGGTTATTTTTGCCACCCCTCCAATGATTCGCCTCACCATTCTGGGCCTTAAAAAGGTTTCTCCAGAAGTGGTGGAGGCCGGCATGATGAGCGGCTGCAGCTCGCGCCAGCTTATGTTTAAAGTGCTGATCCCTACCGCACGCCATGACATTTTGATCGGTGTAAACCAGGTCATCATGCAGTGCTTGGCCATGGCCGTTATAGCATCGTTTATCGGGGCAAAGGGTTTAGGCTACGACTTACTCGTGTCTTTGAATATGCTCAAAATAGGCCAGGCCCTCGAACTTGGTATATCTATTGTTCTGATTGCAGTGGTTCTGGACAGGTTGTCTCTGGCCTGGGCAAAAAAACAGGTGGATTACTTTGCTGACGTACCCTTTCACTTGCGTCACAAATATTCACTCGCCTTCGTGGGAATTCTGATTCTCACTTCTGTTATTGCCTATGTCGCATCCATAACTTTCCCAGACAAAGCCAATTACTTCTACTTTATTCATGAGTCACAAGGGCTTACTACCGAAAAGTTCTGGGATTCCATTGTTGACTGGATCATCACCAATACCTACGACAGCGTGCAAAGCTTCAACTTCTTCATGATTACCTGGATTTTGATGCCCATGAAAGAGGCTTATCTAGCGATGCCCGTCGCGGCAACTCTGTTCCTGGTTGCAGGTACGGGCTACATCGTTGGCGGCCTTCGCTCTGCTATCACTGCAACAGCTTTCATTGCCTTTATTGCACTAACCCCCTGGTGGGACCGCGCTCTAATTACGGCCTACATGGCCACTTTTGCCGTCATCATTTCCGTTATTATTGGTTGTAGTGTTGGCATTTTGTGCTCGCGAAGCCCCAGGGCAACGAAGTTCATATTGCTGGTGTGTGACACCTTTCAGACGTTTCCGTCGTTCGTTTACTTAATCCCGGTCATTATGTTGTTTGGTGTGAGTGATTTATCGGTGCTTATTGCGGTGATTGTGTACGCCACCATTCCTGCCACACGTTACACCGTGGAAGGGTTGAGTAACGTGCCGAAAAGCTTGCAAGAGGCCGGGTCTATGTCAGGGGTTAACCGCACGCAGCGCTTACTGAAAATTGAACTGCCCCTGGCGTTCCCGCACATCATGCTGGGTATCAACCAAACCGTCATATTCTCATTGTTTATGATTATCATCGGCGCCTTTATCGGTACCGACGATTTAGGCCAGCTCATCATGCAGTCTTTGTCTGAAGCCAACGGCATGGGCCAAGGCATCGTGCTTGGCTTATGCGTTGCCTTTATTGGCTTGGCCGTAGACCACTTGATTCATACCTGGGCAGAACAGCGCAAGAAAGTGCTGGGGCTTGCTTAAAGGCGGGGACGGATTTCAAATCCGTCCCCTGTTATAGACACCAACAGACGCAGACATGATGAGCCTCGCTGATTGCGAGGCTTTTTTTATGCGTCTGTACCGTCCTGCAATACCCTCTCCCGGTTTTGAGGGCCTGATTTTGTCAGGCATGAACCAGTGTTAACGTCACCCCGCTCAGCCCCGTGTTAGCTTAGTGGTGTCGCAATTCTGGGAGTTAATAGATTATGAAGTCTATTCTGATGGTTGCCCTGTTGGGCGTAATGATTGGCGCCGCACCGGCAATGGCCAAGTCATCTCATAGCGATCAGCTACCACCGGGCCTGCAAAAGAAAGTCGAGCGTGGCCAGCCACTGCCGCCGGGCTGGCAGAAAAAGCTGAATTATCGGAAAGGTGATCATTTCGACCGGGAGTTGTTGCGCTTCGGCAATATCCGCGACGTCGATGACAACCGTCAGCGGGTAGAGATCGAAGGTCGAGTCTATACGATCATTAGGGATACCCGCGAAATCATCGATATTCTCAACCAGTAATATCAAGCGAAAAATAAACCGGGACGAAATAAATAAACCGGGACAGATTTATTTTCCAATCCCGGACACCCCGACGTTATAGAGCCCCTCGGGTCACACCAAAGCGCCATTCACAATGGCCCGCAGTTCCTGGCGGATGGGGTAAGACGACGAGGGAATCAGTTGCGTCATGAAAATCATGACCAGCTCCTCGGCCGGATCAATAAAAAAGTTGGTACTCGCCAGGCCACCCCAACCGTACTCGCCCGCCGACCCGTTGGTCTGGGATTTGGCAACGTCGGTCTTAACCGAGAAACCCAGGCCAAAGCCCGTTCCCGCATAAGGCGTTTCGCTAAACGCTCCAACCGCAAGGCCCGGCAGGTCCTGATTACCCGGCAGATGATTGCAACGCATGAACTCCAGAGTTTTTCGACCAATAATCCGCTGCCCCCGAAACTCCCCGCCCTGGCAAAGTGCCTGGGCAAAATGGAAATAATCGTCAATGGTGGACACCAGCCCGCCGCCGCCAGACACAAACTTATTTTTGTGTCTGAAATGTGATGTTTCCGGATCGTCCTGCAGCTTGAGCTGGTCACCGGGCTGGTGCTGATAGCAGGCGGCGAAGCGGTCGAGCTGATCATCACGAACCTGGAAACCGGTGTCTGGCATGTCCAATGGGCCAAAGATATTGTCCCGCAGATACTCGTCTAAAGGCTGATCCGCCAGCAGCTGCACCAAATACCCCAGCACATCCGTGCTGACGGAATAGTTCCAGGCCGTACCCGGTGAAAACTCCAGCGGCAACTCCCCCAGCTGGCTCACCAGTGCTTCCAACGTCAGGTTCCGGCTACCATCAAGCCCTAACTCGCGGTAGGCGGCATCTACATTAGTGCGGTTCATGAATCCGTAGGTCAGGCCCGACATATGGGTGAACAGGTCGCGAATGGTCATGGTACTGGTGGCAGGCGTGGTCAGAAAATTGGGATAAACACCGCTTTTATAAACCCGCAGATTTTTCCAGGTCGGAATGTATTTGTGTACCGGGTCATCCAGCAAAAACCGCCCCTGCTCGTAAAGCTGCATCATGGCGATAGACGTGATTGGTTTTGTCATCGAGTAAATTCGAAAAACCGTATCCCGGCAGACCGGTTTGTTGCGCGCCACATCCATCAGTCCCTGGGCTTTCACGTAGGCGATTTCTCCTCGCCGGGCGACCAGTGTCAGCGTGCCAGGTAATTTTCCAGGCTGGATATAGCGACGATCAAGATGACGTTCAATATTGCGAAGCTGGTCTGCTGAAAGGCCAGCAACCTGTTTGAGTTCCGTCATGGTGAAGGCACCTTGTTGTGTGGTTTTTAAAGCAATTTACGGATTTGGGGTAGCGTCTGGTTCATCCACCAGCCGCGCCCTAACCCGTGGCAGATATTCCGGATAGTTGTCCTGTACAAAGGTCACTAACCCCTCCCGTACTGCGCAACGTAAATCCCAGGCCTTGCTGGAATTCGAGGCACTCATCAGGAAGCGTATCTGTACGGCCCGCTCGTTCGAGTCGGTGACCTGCACTGTCTCGGTTTTTCCATCCCACTGGGAGGATTGTCTGAGCAGCCGCGCGAACTCATCGCGCAACGGCTGCACCGGCATGGCGTAATCGAGGGAGAGGAAAACCGTTCCCATCAGGTCGGCGGAATTGCGCGACCAGTTTTCAAACGGATTTTCGATAAACCATTGCAACGGCACGATCATCCGGCGCAAATCCCAGACCCGCAATACCACGTAAGTCGCTGTCACTTCCTCAACCCAGCACCACTCATCCTGAACATGGAGCACATCGTCTATACGGAACGGCTGGGTCAGCGCAATTTGCACTCCCGCCAGCAGATTACCCAGCACGGGGCGGGCCGCAAAGCCCAGAACAATGCCACCAATGCCTGCAGAAGCCAGCAGGCTGCCACCAACGTGGCGCACGCCGTCAAAGGTCATCAGGGCGCCCCCCAACCCTATAATCACAATCAGGATATTAAGGCCGCGAACCAAAAAACGTGTCTGTGTTTCGACTTTACGGGCGCGTTTCCATTGGTCCTCAAGCGCCGGGTTGAGCGTAACAATCACATCACCAATGGCCGAGGTGCAGCGCACCGCCGCCCAGGTCATCGACAAGATCAGCAGCAGCGTGGCGAAATGCTGCAGTTCCGCCAGAAGTGGAAGGCCTGCTGGTGCGGTTTCCAGAACCCCGTTCAGCACCAACAAACACAAAAAGACGCCCAAGGCGCGGGCCGCCGCGTCCAGGAAGATACGGGGAACGGCTTTGGAGCGGGTAACCCGGCGGGTCACGCCCAACGCAGCGCGGTAAGCAGCGTAGGTCGCTACCAGCGCCAGTAAGGCAGATGCACCCGGCACCAGCCACGCGGTTAGACCGGCTTCGATCGACTCCAGCATCCTTTTACTTCCCCAACAATAACTCTGCAGTCGTCAAACTAGCGCATGCTGCGGGTGCTAGCAAAAGAAACTGCTGAAGGCGGTAATAGCAAAGTCAAAGTTTACGAATCTGCTACCATGAATCAAATCCACTTCAAGAGTATACGCACAATGGATACAACCAAGTTCTACATTAATGGCAAATGGGTGACGCCTCACAGCACCCAAACGATAGACGTTATCAACCCTTCAGATGAAACCGGGTTTGCCAGGATTACTCTGGGTTCCGAGGCTGATACAAATATGGCCGTCAGCGCCGCAAAAAGCGCATTCCCGGCCTGGTCGATGTCGACCAGAGAGCAACGTGTTGACCTGCTGGAGCGCTTGCTGGAAACCTACAGCGCGCGGGCTGAAGAGATGGCGCAAACCATCAGTAAAGAGATGGGCGCGCCCATTAATCTGGCGCGAACAGCCCAAGTGGGCGCCGGTGCTACGCATCTGAAAAACACCATTCGTGCCTTGAAAAGCTTCAACTTCGAGCACGCTCTGGGTGACCACGCGCCAGAAAACAGGATCATGCATGAACCGGTGGGCGTTTGCGCTCTGATAACCCCCTGGAACTGGCCGATGAACCAAATAATGCTGAAAGTGCCTGCTGCCATTGCGGCGGGCTGCACGGTGGTTCTAAAGCCGTCAGAGATTTCACCGTTGTCTGCCATGCTGTTGGCAGAAATGATCGACAGTACGGGCTTTCCGGAAGGCATATTCAATCTGGTCAATGGCGATGGTGAAGGCGTCGGCTCACAGCTTTCAAAGCACCCGGATATTGATCTGGTCAGCTTTACCGGTTCAACCCGTGCCGGCAAAGCCATCACCATTGCCGCAGCAGACACCGTAAAAAGAGTCGGCCTGGAACTGGGTGGCAAAGGCGCTAACATCATTTTTGCAGACGCCGATGACAAAGCTATAACGCGTGGTGCGCGCCATTGCTTTGCGAACTCAGGCCAATCCTGCAACGCGCCAACACGAATGCTTGTCGAGAAGTCACTTTACAAGCAGGCGGTTGAAACCGCCGCATTGGTTGCCAGTCAGACAGATGTCGGCCCCGCCGACGTAGACGGCCGCCAAATCGGCCCGGTGGTTTCTGAACAACAGTTCCAAAAAATTCAGGCACTGATCAAAAAAGGCATTGCAGAAGGTGCAACGCTGGTCGCCGGTGGCGAAGGCCGGCCAGAAGGGCTGAGCAAGGGCTACTTTGTACGGCCAACCGTTTTCGCAGACGTTACACCTGAAATGACCATCTGGAGCGAAGAGATTTTCGGCCCGGTTCTTGCCATCACACCGTTTGAAACAGAAGAAGAAGCGGTAAAGCTGGCGAACGATACCCACTACGGGCTGACCAACTACATCCAGACCTCTGATAAAGAAAAAGCTCACAGGCTGGCGCGGCAACTGCGGTCGGGCATGATCGAGATTAACGGCAAGTCCGGATCGTCAGGTTTCCCGTTTGGCGGCATGAAACAGTCAGGCAACGGCAGCCGCGAAGGCGGCGTGTGGGGGCTGGAAGAGTTTCTGGAAGTGAAATCCGTCACTGACTGGTAACGAACCGGCCGGGCTAACCACCCACTCCGGATTGTCAGACCCATCAGGGGGACGGATTCATTTTCCGGTGGCCACAGCAGCGCTTTTACAGGCTTTCGATGTGCGCCACCGGGTGTGAGAGCACGAACTTCAGGAAAAACGGGGCCCACGAGTGAGCATAGAATTCCGATGCCCTTTTCTTTGGCCAGAGGCAGAATACGCTCCTCCATGGTCCGGTTGTCGACAGCGTAGTCAACGACGATAGGGCTGAGGCCCCAAGCTCAACACATGCCAGAACAATGCTCTAACCGTTTTTGTTCGGCAAAAAATGGTGAGATAAATGATCAATATTGACTGGAACTCCTTTACGCCCTGGACCGCTCTGTCTGGTGGCGTTTTAATCGGCATTGCGGCCGCAATACTGATCATATTCAACGGTCGTATTGCCGGCATTAGCGGCATTCTTGCCGGCTTGTTAGCCCCGCAAAAAAAGGAAACGCTCTGGCGCGCCGCCTTCATTCTGGGCATCGTCGCCACACCGTTTATATGGTCCAGCTTCGCCACGCTTCCGGCCATTCAGATTGATGCAGGCTACCCTGTGCTTATTATTGCCGGGCTGCTTGTTGGTATTGGCACGGCTTACGGTTCAGGCTGCACCAGTGGCCACGGCGTTTGCGGCATATCGCGTTTATCACTGCGCTCTATCGTTGCCACCATCAGCTTTATGTTGGCCGGTTTCGTTACCGTGTACATCGTTCGTCATTTAATTGGGGCCTGAAACCATGAAGTTTTCGCTGGTATCGCTTATATCGGGCCTGTTGTTTGGTGCCGGGCTATTACTGTCTGGCATGGCTAACCCGGCCAAAGTGCTTGGCTTTCTCGATGTTACCGGCGCTTGGGACCCATCCCTGGCGTTGGTTATGGGGGGCGCCATTCTGGTGGGTCTGTTTGCCTTCAGTTTTGCCAAAAAACAGACGGTGTCTGTGCTTGGTTTTGATATGAAACTGCCAAAAACAACCGCAATCGACAAGCGATTGATTATTGGCAGTATTGGTTTCGGTGTTGGGTGGGGGCTAGCCGGCTTTTGCCCCGGCCCCGCACTGGTCGCTTTCGGTGCAGGCGAAACCAAAGCCATCGTCTTTGTCGCCGCAATGATTGCGGGCATAGCTGCCTTTCAAGTTGTGGAGCGCAAACGGCGTACAGGCTGATTTTCCGGCCACTCGCTCAAATCTTTGCTGTTTTTCACTCGGCTATGCTGCAGCATCCGATTTATGCTGTTCGTGCATACACCAACCAATTGCCAAGGAGAAGTACGTGGATAGCTTATTTAGTAGTGTTGGCAATGCCTTCGGTGGCTTGCTGAGCCTGGTTTGGCTAGTTATCATTATTCTGGCCATTGTTAAAGTAGCAAAGAGCCGGGCAAGCACTGTCGCCAAAGTGATCTGGATTATTGTACTGCTTGCGTTCCCCTTGCTCGGTTTAATCATCTGGTTACTATTCGGCCCCAGAGGGTAATAATTGAGACGAAGCAGGCGACCTGCCCATTCTTTTGACGCGAACAGGATTTTTGCATGATTACAGTTCACCACCTCAATAACTCCCGCTCACAACGCATTCTCTGGATGCTGGAAGAGCTGGGAGTGCCCTACGAGATTAAACGCTACGAGCGTGATGCCAAAACCATGCTGGCGCCTGAAAGCCTCAAAAAAATACACCCACTGGGTAAATCGCCGGTGATCACAGACGGCGACCTGGTCATCGCAGAGTCTGGCGCCATTATTGAATACCTTGCCCACACCTATGGCAAAAACACCATGTTGCCGAAGAGCGGCGGTCAGGCTTGGCTTGATTACACATACTGGCTGCACTACGCCGAAGGCTCTTTAATGCCGCCGCTGGTTATGCGCCTGGTGTTTGAAAAGGTAAAGACGAGCCCCATGCCGTTTTTTGTCAAACCAGTGGCAAAAGGCATTGCGAATAAAACCAATGAAGTTTTCATCGGCCCGATGATCAAATTCCACTTGGATTTTGTTGAGTCGCACCTGGCGAAAAACACCTGGTTTCTTGGGGATAGCCTGAGCGCCGCGGATATTCAAATGAGCTTTCCATTAGAAGCCTCAGTGGCCCGGGGCATCACCGGCAAGAATCGGCCTTATATCACCGCTTGGGTAAAGCGTGTACACGCCAGACCGGCTTACCAAATCGCCCTTGAAAAAGGCGGGGAATATGATTTTGCCTGAGTAAGCAGCGCGTTTAGCTGCCAGTCAGTTATTACCTCATCATGCCCACAAACTGTAGTGCAGGCATTGCCTCAGGAGCACAGGCAGTTGGAGGCTATACAACCTATACAGGAACTTGTTAGCGCGATCTTTATACTGCTACTGATCGCGCTTGGCGTTTACCTGATATCACTCATCTCTGCGTGGGATTTGGTGCTTTGGGTTATTCTCGCGATGCAGGTGTCCCGCGCACTCGTTATTTTTGGCCTTCTGCCTATCGTGGGCCTGCTGCCGAAGGTCGAACCGATCGGAATCAGATATTGGTTTATTATGTTTTGGGGCGGTTTGCGCGGCGCCATCTCACTGGCAATTATTTTGAGCCTTCCAGACTACCCCTTCAAAGATATGTTCGTCGCTCTGGTTACCGGCGCAGTGCTGTTTACGCTCCTGGCCCAAGGTTTAACAATGAAGCTCGCCTTGCGCATACTAAAGCTAGACAGGCCACCCCTGGCTGACCAACTCGCACTGCTGGAAAGGGAAATAATTGCTCACCAAAAAGCCATTCTGCGCCTGCCCGCGCTACTCGAGGGAGGTCTGTTTTCCAGCCGGGTATCTCATCGGATAAAAAGCCGAAGTCAGAAAGCGATCGTCAACGCGAAACACGCGATCCACCAGCTGCGTAATGGCCGCCTCTCCCCCGAGTTTGAATTCAATCTATTTTTCTTGCGCGCACTTACCGAGGAAAAAAGTTACTACCGAGCGATGTTTGAACGGGGCCACCTGGGTGAGTCAGTAACGCGGCGGTTATTGGCAACCCTGGAGCAACAAACCGATTCACTACGCCATAATAAGCTTTTCCCTGACGGCAACAGTCACCTCCAGTACGAAGACGTCGAGCACCGGCTTTTCGGAATATTTGCCAACACACCGTTTTTACGGCCTGTCACTGAGCGTATGCGCACCGCCCATATCAGCCGTTATTACGAGACTGTTTTGGGCCGTTTCCAAGGCAGCCGACACGTATTGCACTC
>JBALXR010000020.1:0-8941 GCA_036960525.1 Marinobacter sp. | reverse complement strand
ACAATTGATAAAGCGGGTGCCTCTGTTTTCACATCTACCGCCCCATATAGTCAGCCTGATCGCCAGGGCCTGCACGCCGGTCACCCTTGAGAAGCATGACTACTAATCCACCAGGGCAACCACAACGACACCTTATATATGGTTACCCGCGGCACCATAGGCATGCAGCGTTATATTCATGGTAAAGAGGAAAAGTTGAGTACTCTGATTGCAGGAGACAGTTTTGGTGAATCGACACTGCTCGGCGAGGGGAGCACGGAGGTGTCAGTGATTGCACAAACTCCATCACGGCTTTACACACTGAAACGTAGCCGGTTGCTCAAAATGATGGCCAAAGACAGCGAACTCCATGGGCTTCTGACCTACAGCGATGCCCTGCAGAGGTCTATCCATCGTCCAGGTCAGAATGACGAGCCCTGACAGCGCAATACTGCATCAGGCTCGAGGCGAACAAGACCCGTTTATAGAACTAACTCAGATCCACAGAATGCTTCTTCAGGTCTGCCAGGTCACACACCTCCAGTGCAGCGCGGTGGGTTGCCTTCAGCCGAACACGGGGGGCACAGCCTGCTTCAAGTGCTTCGCGCCAACGGCCCGCGCACAGGCACCAGCCATCTCCGGCCTTTAATCCCGGAAAGCCGAACTCCGGGCGAGCCTCGGTCAAATCGTTACCCTGATTGCGGGAAAAAGCCAGGAATTCATCAGTCACTACCGCACATACCGTATGACTGCCCATGTCATCAGACCCCGTATTACAGCAACCATCCCGAAAAAAACCTGTTACTGGATCTTTACCGCAAACTTCCAATGGTTCACCAATAACATTGGTGGATACTTCCTTTGCCAGCATGGTCGATCATTCCTTCTGTAAATAGATAACGTGATGACCAATATACGCTATTAACCGGTTTATGTTCCAACCCTTGACCTACTCGGCACCCCTGTTGGCCGCCCTGGCGGGCCAGAAAAGCACGACATTAATGTGAGTTTTTTAACGACACTTAAAATTAATCACTTGTAACTCCTACTCAAATCATTACTCTAGAACTTAAGTAATAACTGAGGTTTTACCGTTTGAATTGGATTTCCAACACGTCCGATAAGCGCAAGATCATCTCCCGAGGAGTCTTCTGGACTCCCTCAGCGGCCCCTGTGCCGTGCACGTTTAAACCCAAATTGGAGTACCAACCATGCGTAAATTAACGCCTGTGGCGCTATTGTGCGCCCTGTCTGCACCTTCGCTCGCTGCCGCCGAGTGCGGTGAAGTATCCATCACCCAGATGAGCTGGGCCTCGAACGCCGTAGTAACAGGCGTCGCCACCTTTATTATGGAGCAAGGCTACGGCTGTGACGTAACCGTGATTCCTTCTGACACCGTTCCTGCCGTCACATCGGTTGCTGAAAACGGCGAACCGGACATAGTGACCGAGCTGTGGCTGAACTCTGCCGGCGAGGCATACCTGCGGCTGGAAGAGGAAGGCAAAATCAAGCGCGTAGCCGAAGTACTGGACCCGGGTGGCATTGAAGGCTGGTGGATTCCCACGTATCTGGCCGAGAAGCACCCGGAACTGACAACCATCGAAGGCATCATGGCAAATCCGGAACTGGTGGACAGCCGCTTTAACAACTGCCCTAGCGGTTGGGGCTGCCGTGTCGTCAGTGACAACCTGGTCCGCGCTCTTGATTTGGAAGCGTCCGGCATCAAGGTATTCGATCACGGTTCCGGTGAAACCCTGGCAACCTCTATGGCATCCGCGGTTCAAAGTGAAGAGCCCTGGTTCGGCTACTACTGGGGCCCGACTGTACCACTGGGCAAGTACGAGATGACTCGGGTTAAAATTGGCGAGTACAAGCCAGACGTTCATACCCGTAACCAGACCCAGGAAGCCGATAACCCCGGCGTTTCCGATTTCCCGGCTGCCACCATTCTGACCGCTGTCACAACCAGCTTCGGTGATCGCGAGCCGGAAGTAGTTGATATGCTTAGCAAAATGACCTTCAAAACCAGCACCATGAGCGCTCTTCTGGCCTGGATGGATGCGAACAACGCCTCCGCCGAAGAAGCTGCTGTGTACTTCCTCAGCAACAATACCGACGAGTGGTCTAGCTGGTTGAACGAGTCAGCCAGTCAGAAACTTGCCAACGTGCTTGGCCAATAGAAGTCCTTAATAAGAGCCGGTTCGCCGGCTCTTATTATATTCGGTCAATGAAAGTTATACCCAATACCTCATTCTGAATGCGCAAGGAACACTGAACGCTCATGGCAACCTACGACTTCCTATTTTCATCGCTCGGACTCACAGAGTGGTGCGCTGAAGGCAAGAGCAACGCGCCCATGTCGATGGCCGAGTTACTCAACAAATCAAAAGGTACGGAAGCCGAGCAATCCCTCTGGGACGTGCCGTTTCCATCCATGGATGCACTCAATGACTCCTGCGCAGCCTTCCCTCAGTCCCGGGATTTAACCCAGGGGCTGGAGCAAGGTTTTCTTGCCGTCAAAGACAATCTCAGTATTGTGCTGGACCCCATTACCCAGCCCCTGAGCTGGGCCCTTGATGGCACTCTTTACGGCATGCTCACCACGCCATGGTGGATCGTTATTCCGATTCTGCTGGCGGTTGTGCTGTTTGTCACCAAATCCTGGAAGCTGGTCGGCTTCGTGGCCGGCAGCCTGTGCCTGCTCGCCTTCATCGACTACTACGACTACGCCATGCAAACCCTGGCGATTATATTTGTCTGCGCGTTCATCTGTGTGTTGCTGGGCGTACCTATTGGCATCGCCATGTCCCGAAACGACATGATGCAGAGGCTGACGATTCCGGTACTGGACATGCTGCAAACCCTGCCTCCTTTTGTGTATCTGATCCCGCTGATTTTTCTGTTCAGCGTGACCGAATCCAAACTGTACGGCATTGCCATCATTCTTTACGCCATTGTGCCCGTTATTCGCATGACCAACCTGGGTATCCGGTTAGTGGACCCGGACGTTATTGAAGCCGCGAACGCCTTCGGCATGACCAGCCGGCAAAAGCTGTACAAAGTACAGATTCCGCTGGCGCTTCCTAACATCATGGCAGGGGTGAACCAGACCATCATGATGAGCCTGGCCATGGTTGTTATTGCCTCTTTGGTGTCGGCGCCCGGCCTTGGTGTGCTGGTACTGCAGGGCATACGCAACCTGGAACTCGGCGTTGGCCTGGTGGCGGGTCTTGGCATTGTTATTCTGGCGGTCATTCTGGACCGGGTAACCAAAGCATCGCTGGCGCGTATTAACGCCTCGCAAAAACAGTAAGGAAGCGCATTGTGGATCGGGACATTAAGATTTCAATCCGGAACCTGTACAAGATTTTCGGCCCTACTCCCGACGTTGCCCTTGAGTACGTAAAACAGGGCATGGGAAAGGCCGAACTGCTCGAAAAGCATCAGCACGTGCTGGGCCTTCAGGATATCAACGTAGACATTCGCGAGGGCCACGTTACCGTTATTATGGGGCTGTCAGGATCTGGCAAGTCTACGCTTATCCGGCATCTTAACCGGCTGATTGAACCCACCGCCGGTGAAATAAAAGTAGATGGCGAGAACGTGCTGGCCTTTGACGAAGACCAGTTGCGCAACCTGCGCCGGGAAAGCATGTCAATGGTGTTCCAGAAATTCGCCCTGCTGCCCCACAAAACGGTTCTTGAAAACGCCGGCATGGCGCTTTCCGTGCGCGGCCATAAAATTGAGGAATTCGAAGCAGAAGCCAAAAAATGGATCGCTCGTGTGGGCCTGGAAGGCAACGAATACCAGTACCCCCACCAGTTATCGGGTGGTATGCAGCAACGCGTCGGCATCGCCCGGGCACTGACTTCCAACTCGCCGATCATGTTGATGGATGAGGCTTTCTCGGCGTTGGACCCGCTGATCCGCTCTGACATGCAAGACCTGCTGCTGGAACTACAGGACGAACTGCAGAAGACCATCGTGTTCATTACCCACGATTTGGATGAGTCACTGAAACTGGCAGACCACCTGGTGATACTCAAGGAAGGCTATATTGTTCAACAGGGTGAGCCGCAAGAAATACTGATGCACCCGAACGATCCTTACATCGTTAACTTTATCAGCGACATCAATCGCGCCCGGGTACTGCGGGTAAGGTCCATCATGAAGAAAACCACGGAAGCGCCAGACAACGTGGCCGGCGATATCGGTGAAAGGGACAACCTGGAATCGGTGATTGCGCTGTCTGGAGGCGACACCAGCCTGACGTATCGCGTGGTTCGCAAAGGTAAGCAGGTCGGGGTTCTGGAAGTTCAGGAACTGTTCAAGGCTCTGGTACCTATCGACAGCACAGAAGGCGACACCCGCTCGCATTATTGAAAGAACGAAAACCGGGCTAGGTCTAATCTTTAGAATCAGGCCTGCCCGGCTTTCAATCAAGTGACCAGATCTACCGTGCCATCACAGTTTCCAGCCTAAGGTAGCAGTACAAATTTACCCACATGCTTTTTCATAAGAAACTCCGCTTGAGCTTCCGCAATTGCAGACAAGGGAAAGGTCTTCGCTAAAACCGGCTGAATTTCGCCTTCTTCGATGTACCTTACAATATTCGGAAAAACCACTTCGTCCCAAGCCGTTGTTCCCATTAGAGTGATGTCTTTTAGGTACATATCACGCATATCAAGGTCCACAACAGGCCCTGCAATAGCACCTGATGAAACGAGCCGCCCGCCTCGCCTCAATAGTTTGAGCATGGTAGGAAACCCACTCCCGGCCACATTATCTACAACAACATCTACGGATTGCTCGCCTAACTCTGCCAACAGATTAGCGGATCTTCCTAACAGTCTGTCTGCACCGATCTGAGCCACTTTTTCATGCTTGTCCTCACCCGCAATGGCGATAACCTTTGCGCCCCTGCGTTTTGCAAGCTGCACAGCAGCAGAACCCACACCGCCTGATGCCCCCACGACCAAAATTGTTTCACCTGACCTCAAATTGGCCTTATGAAGCATGTTCTCAGCCGTTCCGTAAGCGCAGGGAATCGTTCCAAGTTCGGCATCCGTCCACTCACAGGTTACCGGAAACACCTCACTTGCCCGGATTTTTACATATTGGGCAAATGCACCATCAAAATCAGACCCCATCCATATGTTATCCAGGGAGCCAAAACCCTGTTCACGAATACACGGGCGGATAAGGACACGCTTGCTCATGAGGCTTTTGTCGACATCTTCGGCCACGCTCACGACCAGACCACAGCAATCTGTGCCCTGAATCAGCGGAAAAGGCGTCTTATTATTCCAGCCACCGTCACTATTCGGCGCGGCCTTCGCTTCCGATGCGTCGTTCGTGGAGTCGTTAACCGAAGAGGAGTACCAACCCAGTCGCGTATTGATCTCTGTGTTGTTAACGCCTGCGGCCAACACTTTCACCAGCACTTCGCCTGGCCCGATTTCAGGGACCGGCACGTCTTTGCAGACCAGCTTTTCGTAGCCACCATTACCGGTGGTGACGATGGCTTTCATTAACGTTTGGGTCATGGCTCTTAGCTTCCAGTTACTGAATGCAATGGCATAGTGAATTTGGCCAGGTGATGGAAGCTGTACCCTTGTTGGCCAAAATCTATCCAGCGAGTGCAGCTACGCGCCTGGGCGATGAAGCGCCTTATAGCGCTCCTCTAGCTCAACACGAATAGCGCGGCGTTCCTGGCCATTGGCAAAACGCCTGACCTGGTCATCGGTGAGCGGTTCCAGCTTGGGCACCTCAACGGCCTTCCCGTTGTCATCAACCGCCACCATCGTGAAAAAGCAGCTATTGGTATGCCTGACCAGCTTTTCACGGATGTTTTCCGTGATCACCTTAATGCCCACCTCCATTGAAGTGCGCCCTGTGTAGTTAACACTGGCCAGAAAGGTAACCAGTTCGCCCACATGAACGGGCTGAAGAAACATCACCTGGTCAACAGACAGAGTAACCACATAGGCCCCTGCATAGCGGCTGGCGCAAGCATAGGCCACCTCATCCAGATGTTTCAGCAAGGCACCACCATGCACATTGCCGGAAAAGTTGGCCATATCCGGTGTCATTAAAACGGTCATGGTCAGTGATGCAGATCCGAGTTCCATACAGCTCTCGTTGTTATTTGGTATTTCAGTGTATGCGTAGAGCGCGGGTCTTGGAACTGACAAATCAGAGACAGATTTCAAATCTGTCTCCTATCTTTTTGCCGCTTTCTTTAGCGTTATATTCCAGCTTTATGATTGAGCATCAGCGAATGGATCCAAGGAGGCACATCTATAGGAACCGGCTAGGTGTAGTAAGCTTCAACAGTGCCTTTTAACGTAATCATCATAGGCTGGCCACGACGGTCCAATGCTCTAGGAGATGCGATTTTTACCCAACCCTCGCTGATGCAGTATTCATCCACATCTTTACGCTCTTTGCCATTCAGCCGAATACCGATTTGGTGCTCGAAAAATTCTTCCAGATGGTGTGGGCTACGGGGGTTGCCCGCAAGACGGTCTGGCAGGGTTGGTTTTGAATTTTCGTCACTCATATTTATGACCTGAAGTATTTGAAAGATGTGCCATTGTAGATAATGTGCGGCTCCTGCTCAAGAAGCGCACTAACGCAAGGTTAGTGCGGGGTCAGGAGAGTCCTCGGGGCACCAACTTACTCATACACATCAAGCAGCGTCAGCTTCTCGAAATCCGGAACCACACCCAACCCCGGGCGATCACTGAGGGTCATCCGGCCGGAAGAAACCTCAGGCGCTCCGGTTGCCAACTGGGAGGTATTGTAATTGTGGAGATCCGTTGTCGTCAGCAAAGCTTTTGCCGGGGTGCTGGCCGCCAGGTGCGCATAGGCTGCCGTGGCTATACCACTGCCCCAGGCATCTTCAATGGTCATCGCTATGCCGGCATCTACGCACACGTCCCGAATGACCCGTGATGGCGTCAGACCACCAACCCTGCTGATTTTCAGGGCCATGGCGTCCATGGCATCGTCGCGCAAGGCCCGTTGCACATCGGCCAGGGAGTTCAAGCTTTCGTCCAGTTTAACCGGGTGGCGAATTCGACGGCGAACCGACAGGCACTCCTCGTAGCTGTAACAGGGCTGCTCAAGATAGATCTCCAGATCTTCAAGCGCCCGCGAGAATCGCACGGCTTCATCCTGCCGCCAGGCCCGGTTGATGTCGCACATCCAAAGCTCGTCTGCAGGTTTGGCCTTGCTAAGCGCGCGAACAAGATCGATATCGTCCGCAACACTGTGACCCAGCTTGATCTGAAAACGACGAAACCCTTCTGATCGAAACCGGCGCAAAGATTCTTCCATCTCGTCCAATTCCGCCAATGGAACATTTCGGTGCAGCGGCATAGACGGCGAGAGCAGCCCGCCGAGCAAAGCGTAGACTGGCAGCCCGGCCTGCTTGCCCAGCAAATCCCAGCAGGCAATATCAATGGCCGCCTTGGCAACCGCATGCCCGGTCAGCGCCTGGTTCATGCACTCGTGAATACGCGTGGTGTGCGTGGGATCCTCACCTATCACACTGGGCGCCAGCAGCGACAGGCAAGAGGGAATTCCCTCAGAAAAGGCCGCCATGTAGTTAGGGCCGCAAGGGCAGGCTTCACCGTAGCCATGCAGCCCCGTGTCCGTGGTCACCACCACCACTGTACTGGTAAACACCTGATGCGATCTTCCTCCCGCAAAGGCATAAGCCTTACCCGTGTAGGTTAAATCTGCCGTATACACAGCAATACTCTCAATACGCATGTCGCGTTTCCTCATCTTGTAGCGTTCAGTTTCGCATCAGCATAGTAGTCAAAGGCTTACGGCGCTATCGAATGACACAAGGCATGCTGGACTGCTTGCGCAGCGTGTATTTCCGTTGTGTCGTAGAGCGGAACCTCTGTATCCGAACCTTGAATCAAAAGGCCTATTTCTGTGCACCCCAAGATTACCCCCTGGGCACCACGGTCAGCCAAAGAGGCCACTGCGTTTAAATACAGGGATTTTGAATCCGGTTTAACCAAACCCCGACACAGCTCCGTGTAAATGACAGAATGAATAAGCTGCCTTTCGGGCTCAGCTGGTACAAGAACCTGAATACTACGATTCTGGAGACGCTCAATATAAAACGCCTGCTCCATAGTAAACCTGGTTCCCAGCAGCCCCACAGAGGTTACCCCCTCTTTTTCAAGAACATTGGCCGTGGCGTCAGCGATATGAAGAAGGGGGATGGTTACTGACTGTTCTAGCTGATGTGCAACTTTATGCATGGTGTTCGTACAGAGAATCAGAAAATCCGCGCCTGCCGATTCAACCGCTTTGCAAGCTGAGCCCAGTATTTCCGCTGTTTCCTGCCACTTATCCTGGTGCTGCAGCGCCTCGATTTCAGCAAAATCTACGCTGTACAGAACAAGTTTTGCCGAATGAAGCCCGCCAAGTTCGTCCCGCACTTTCTGGTTTATTATCCGGTAATACGTCTGTGTTGACTCCCAACTCATGCCTCCGATCAAACCAATTGTTTTCAACGGGAACCTCCGTGTTGTTCTTTCTGATTTAACGGTCTGGCCAGCGGAGGACACCAAAAGCAGTCCGCTTTTGGTGTCCTGTTGACTACTTTATTAACACTGCACCGAGGAGAGTGAGCCTCCCCAGACTATTCATTAATGGCAGTGGTAAGGCTTTGAACCCGCATGACAACCATTTTTATCCGTTCCACCAGAGTGAGCGTTAACCCGAAGCACAATGCCACGACAGTGGCGTCCTGCGGCCACCCGCCGTGGACTTCCCCCAACATCCTGTGGTTCACTTGTTATGCCAAACCTAAAACTCTGGCGTAAAGCCTCGTGCTATAAAGGCTTCTTTTGGTTTGTGTACAACAATAGCTCGTTCGGATAGTTTGCGTGCATCAAAAGCGAAGCCCAAAAATTCCAAACTAATCATGCCCGTT